>JAEUJM010000039.1 GCA_016794585.1 Acidimicrobiales bacterium | reverse complement strand
CCCCATCATCTGGCCGAACATCTCGAAGCCCTCGCGCTGCCACTCGACCAGCGGGTCCTTCTGGCCCATGGCCCGCAGGTTGATGCCGCCCTGGAGGTAGTCCATCTCGTAGAGGTGCTCGCGCCAGCGCTGGTCGATGATGCGCAGCATCACCTGGCGCTCGATGTTGCGCATGGTCTCGGCGCCGAGCTCCTCCTCGCGGGCCTCGTAGTAGGCGGTGGCCTCGGCCATGAGCACCTCGTACAGCTCGTCGGTCCCGACGCACTGGCCGAGGGTCTCGACGGTGAGGGTGCTGGGCCAGAAGCTGCCGATCTCGTTGCGCAGCCCCTCGAGGTCCCACTCCTCGGTGTAGTCGGACACGCAGTAGGTGCTGATGGTGCCGTCGACGGCCTCGGCGAGGTACTCGACGGCCTCGGCGCGCAGGTCGGCGCCGTCGAGGATCTGGTCGCGGCGCGCGTAGATCACCTTGCGCTGCTCGTTCATGACCTCGTCGTACTGGAGCACGTTCTTGCGGATCTCGGCGTTGCGCTGCTCGACGGTGTTCTGGGCCCGTTCGATGGCCTTGGTGACCATCTTCGCCTCGATGGGGACGTCGTCGGGGAGGGCCTTGCCCATCACCCAGTTCATGGCGCCGGTGGCGAACAGGCGCATGAGCTCGTCCTCGAGGGACAGGTAGAAGCGGCTCTCGCCGGGGTCGCCCTGACGACCGGCCCGGCCGCGCAGCTGGTTGTCGATGCGGCGACTCTCGTGGCGCTCGGTGCCGAGCACGTAGAGGCCACCGAGCTCGCGGACCTTCACGCCCTCGGAGCGGGTCTCGGGCTCGTAGCGGGCGGCGAGCTCGACGAGGCGGGCGCGACCCTCGTCGGACTCGGGGTCGAGCCCCTCGGCGCGCACGTCACGCAGGGCGAGGCCCTCGGGGTTGCCGCCGAGCAGGATGTCGACCCCGCGACCGGCCATGTTGGTGGCCACCGTCACCGCACCGAGGCGCCCGGCCTGGGTGACGATCTCGGCCTCCCGAGTGTGCTGCTTCGCGTTGAGGACCTCGTGGCGGATGCCCCGCTTGTCGAGCAGGCGGGAGAGCTTCTCGGACTTCTCCACCGAGACCGTGCCCACCAGGACGGGTTGGCCGGTCTCGACCCGCTCCTCGATGTCGTCGACGCAGGCCCCGAACTTGGCGTCCTCGGTCTTGTAGATGAGGTCGGCCTGGTCCATCCGGACCATCGGCTTGTTGGTGGGGATCGGCGCGACCTGGAGGTTGTAGGTACCCGCTAGCTCCGCCGCCTCGGTGCTGGCCGTGCCGGTCATGCCGGCGAGCTTGTCGTAGAGGCGGAAGTAGTTCTGGAGGGTGACCGTGGCGAGGGTCTGGTTCTCCTCTTTGATCTTCACCCCCTCCTTGGCCTCGACCGCCTGGTGCAGGCCCTCGGACCAGCGCCGGCCCTCGAGGATGCGGCCGGTGAACTCGTCGACGATCTTCACCTCGCCGTGCTGGATGATGTAGTCCTTGTCGCGCTTGAACAGCTCCTTGGCCCGCAGCGCCGCCTGGAGCTGGTGCACGAGGTTGGCGGACACGGCGTCGTACATGTTGTCGATCTCGAGGGCGGCCTCCACCTTGGTGATGCCCTCGTCGGTGGGGGCGACGGTGCGCTTCTCCTCGTCCACGTCGTAGTCCTCGTCACGCTTGAGGTCACGCACGACCGAGGCGAAGCGGTAGTAGAGCTGGGCGGCATCGGCCACGCGTCCGCTGATGATGAGCGGCGTGCGGGCCTCGTCGATGAGGATCGAGTCGACCTCGTCGACGATGGCGAAGTTGTGGCCCCGCTGCACCTGTGCCTCACGGGACATGGCCATGTTGTCGCGGAGGTAGTCGAAGCCGAACTCGTTGTTGGTGCCGTAGGTGATGTCCGCGGCGTACTGCTCGCGTTTGTAGGCGGCGTCGTGGTTGCCGGGCAGGATCATGCCCATCGACAGGCCCATCCAGCCGTGGAGCTGGCCCATCCACTCGGCGTCGCGCTTGGCCAGGTAGTCGTTCACGGTGATCACGTGCACCCCGAGCCCGGAGATCGCATTGAGGTACACGGGGAGGGTGGACACGAGGGTCTTGCCCTCACCCGTCTTCATCTCGGCGACCCAGCCGAAGTGCAGGGCGGCGCCGCCCATCATCTGGACGTCGTAGTGGCGCTGGCCGATCGTGCGCCGACCGGCCTCCCGCACGGCGGCGAACGCCTCGATGAGCAGGTCGTCGAGGCTCTCGCCGTTGGCGTGGCGCTCCTGGAACTCGGGCGTCTTGGCCTTCAGGGCGTCGTCGGAGAGCGCCTCCATCTCGGGCTCGAACCGGTTGATCTCCGGCACGAGGCCCGCGAGAGCGCGCAGCTTCTTGCCTTCGCCGGCGCGGAGGATGCGATCGAGGACAGCCATGCCCAGAGCCTACCGGTGGCCTGCCGCGGTCCCCGGCCGCCCGCGGGGCCGGGGGGACCGGTCTCGGTCAGGTCCCGTCGGCGGGGTCGCCCCCGGCCGGCCCGCCGGCGCTCGAGGCGCCCGCCTCCGTCGTGGCCTGCGACCGCGAGAAGGCGTGCAGCTTGCCGAGCACGTTGCGCAGGTGGTTGCGCACCGTGTGCTCGGAGATGGAGAGATCGTCGGCGATGGCGGCGGGTGACTCGCCGGCCGCCACCCGCTCGAGCACGACGCGCTCACGCGCCGCGAGGGCGGGCGCCGGCGCCCCGCCGGGGGGAGCCGGGAGCGCCCCCAGGGCGTCGAACTCCTCGAGCAACTGGAGGGCGAGCTCCGGGGTCGGCAGCGTCTGGCCCTCCACCACGGAGCGCACGGCGGCCGCGGCGTGCTCGATGGCCGTCTCCTTGAGCAGGTAGGTCGTGGCCCCGGCGCGGATGGCGTCGAAGAGCTCGTCGCCGTCGGCGTTGACGGCGAGCATGATGATCTTCGCCGAGGGGTGGAACAGCGCGATCTGGCGGGTGGCGCCGATGCCGTCGATTCCCGGCATGGCGACGTCCATCAGCACCACGTCGGGGGCGAAGTCCTCGGCCATGGCCACCGCCTCGGCGCCGTTCTCGGCCTCGGCGACGACCTCGACGCCCACCTCCTCCTCGAGCACCATCATGAGCCCGCGCCGGAAGAGCGCGTGGTCGTCGCAGATGAGCACACGGACCGGCTCGGGGTTCGGCCCGAGCGGATCCGTCGTCTCGTCGTCCATCGTGTGGCCCGAGGCTCCGGCGATCAGTCGGCCTGGTCGATCAGGCCGACGTCGCCGTCCTCGCGCCGGTACACGACGGCGGCACGCCCCGTGCGGTCGTTGGTGAAGACGTAGAAGTCGTGACCGAGCAGGTCCATCTGGAGCAGGGCCTCGTCGGCGTCCATGGTCGACATCGCGAACTGCTTGGTCTTGACGATGCGGGGCGCGGAGGCGGCCGCGTCGTCAGGGAGACTGGTGACGATCTGGTCGTCGCCGGGGCTGGCGGCGCGCCGGCCGAGCTTGGTCTTCAGCTTGTGGAGCTGGTGCTCCAGCTTCTCGACCGCGCGATCGACCGCGGCGAACCCGTCGGGGGCCGACACCTTGCAGCGCACGTGGTGGCCGTGCCCTTCGAGGGTGACCTCGCAGATCTCCTTGTCGACGATGCGCGGGTTGCGCTCCTCCGAGAAGTGCACCTCCGCCCGCTCCATGCCGTCCACGTAGCGACTGAGCCGACCGATCTTCTCGATCGTGGCCTGACGCAGGGCGTCCGAGACCTCCGTGTGGCGGCCACTGACCTTGATGTCCACGCATCCCTCCTGGAAAACGGCGTCGGCGGCCGATGGTAGGCCACCGGCGTGAGCGGGCGTACGGGCGGCGGTGACCGCCCACACCTCGACCGTACCGGCCCGGCGCAGCGCTGCCGCGACCGCGGTGAGGGTGGCGCCGGTGGTGGCCACGTCGTCCACCACCAGGACGCGGCGTGACGGTCGACCCACCGCCCGCAGCACCACCTCGTGGTGGCGCTCGGCGCGTGATCGACCGGTCTGTGCGGGGCCCGGCGCCCGCCGGAGCAGCCGGCGACAGGGTCGCCCCAGGTGGCGGGCCACCGCCCGAGCAAGGAGCTCGGCCTGGTCGAACCCCCGCTCGCGGCGGCGCTCCGGCGTGGTCGGGGCCCACGTGACCACGTCGATGGCCCCAACGTCGATCGACCCGCCGTCGATCGTCGAGGCCATGGCCCACGCCAGCCACCCGACCGCGCTCCTGGCGTTGCGGTACTTGGTGCGGGCGACCAGCTCCCGCCCCACCCCCTCGTAGCTCAGGACCGACCACCAACCGTCGATCCCTGCCGGCGGTACGGCCGAGGGCGGGGGTCGCAACTGCCCGAGGCAGGCGTCACAGGGCGCTGGTCCCATGGCCCCACAACACGGACAGCGCGACGGCAGGAACACGACCCGGAGGCTAGGGAGGGGGTGCGACACCTTCGTCGCACCTGGCCGCGACGCTCCGGGCCCGCGATCCCGGAGGGGTGCCGGCGAAGCAGCCACGAGCCGATCGACCCGCAAAACGGCGGACGCCCGCCTCCCCACGGGGAGGCGGGCGCCGCACCGGAGCCCCAACGGGCCCGGGAGCCGCTCAGTAGCGGTAGTGCTCGGGCTTGTACGGGCCCTCGACCGGGATGCCGAGGTACGACGCCTGCTCGGGGCGCAGTTCGGTGAGCCGGGCGCCGAGGGCGTCGAGGTGCAGCCGGGCGACCTTCTCGTCGAGGTGCTTGGGCAGGGTGTAGACCTTGCGCTCGTAGAAGTCCGTGTGGCCGTACAGCTCCATCTGGGCGATGACCTGGTTGGTGAAGCTGTTGGACATCACGAAGCTCGGGTGGCCGGTGGCGCAACCGAGGTTGAGCAGACGGCCCTCGGCCAGGATGATGACCGAGTGGCCGTCGGCGAAGCGCCACTCGTCCACCTGGGGCTTGATGTTGATGCGCTCGACGCCGTCGACCTTGGCCAGGCCGGCCATGTCGATCTCGTTGTCGAAGTGGCCGATGTTGCCCACGATCGCGTTGTGCTTCATGCGGGCCATGTCCGCGGCGGTGATGATGTTGAAGTTGCCGGTGCAGGTGATGAAGATGTCGGCGGTCTCGACGACGTCCTCGAGGGTGGCCACCTGGTAGCCCTCCATGGCCGCCTGGAGCGCACAGATCGGGTCGATCTCGGTGACGACGACGCGTGCGCCCTGGCCCTTGAGGGACTGGGCACAGCCCTTGCCGACGTCGCCGTAGCCGAGGACCACGGCCACCTTGCCGCCGATCATGACGTCGGTGGCGCGGTTGATGCCGTCGATGAGCGAGTGACGGCAGCCGTACAGGTTGTCGAACTTCGACTTCGTCACCGAGTCGTTCACGTTGATGGCGGGGAACAGCAGGTTGCCGCCCTCGGCCATCTGGTAGAGGCGGTGGACGCCGGTGGTGGTCTCCTCGGTCACGCCCTTGATGCCGGCGCCGATGCCGGTCCAGAGCTGCGGTGCCTCAGCGAGGGTGCGCTGGAGCAGCGCCAGCACGTAGCCGTACTCCTCGGAGTCCTCGGCCGTGGCGGCCGGGACGGCGCCGGCGGCCTCGAACTCGGTGCCCTTGTGCACGAGCAGGGTGGCGTCGCCACCGTCGTCGAGGATCATGTTCGGGCCACCGTCGGGCCAGCGCAGCGCCTGCTCGGTGCACCACCAGTACTCCTCGAGCGTCTCGCCCTTCCAGGCGAAGACCGGGACGCCCTTCGGGTTCTCGGCGGTGCCGTCGGGGCCGACCGCGATGGCGGCGGCGGCGTGGTCCTGGGTGGAGAAGATGTTGCAGGACGCCCAGCGGACCTGCGCACCGAGGGCCACGAGGGTCTCGATGAGCACGGCGGTCTGGATGGTCATGTGCAGCGAGCCGGTGATGCGGGCGCCGGCCAGGGGCTGGGCCGCGCCGTACTCCTCCCGCAGGCTCATGAGGCCGGGCATCTCGTGCTCGGCGAGCTGGATCTCCTTGCGGCCGAAGTCGGCCAGGCTGAGATCGGCGACCTTGAAGCCGAGGTCGCCGGTGTTGTCGGTGTCGGGCATGGGTGTCTCCTGGATTCGTCAGACCCCGCGCAGAAGCAGGGGTGAAGGGATGTGCCGAACCAGGCTGGGGTCCACTGACTCCACTCGAATCAGCCCGTAGCGTTCGCGAGTGTAGAGAACCGGGGCGCCCGGGGCCACCCTTTCCGCTCCACCGGGCCATGCGGGGCCGGTGGGGGTCCGTACGGACTCAGTCCTTCAGCGCGGCCTTGATCTCGTCGAGCACCGGCACGGGGCCGGGGTCGACGCCCTCCTGGAAGGCGAGGTGGAGGCTCACGAAGTCCCCGAAGGAGATGAGGTCGAGCAGCTGGGCCAGCGCACCGTCGCCCTCGGCCCGGACCTCGTGCACGCCGCCCATGACCTCCTCGGTCCAGCGGGTGACGAGCTCGAAACGCTTCATCACCTGGGGGTGCTCGTGCTCGTGGCGAAGCTGCACGAGGCTGAAGACCTGACGGGTCATGTCGCCGTGCTGGCCCCACCCGGCGATCTCGTTGTGGCAGAGCTCGGGCACGGTGTTGGCGAAGGCCGGGGCCTTGGCGTTCTCGTTCACCTGGGTCTTCCAGCGCGACGCGGCGACGTGGCCGATGCCGCTCCCGCCGTAGACCAGGGGGATGGTCCGGCCGATCCGACGTGCCAGCATCTCGGCCTCGTTGCCCGGCACCAGCAGCGCGTCGCGGCGGCGCTTGAGCTGGTCGACGGCCCGGTGGATCCACTCGGTGGCACCGGGGAACAGGCCGAGGCGTTCGAGCACGACGAGGGACGGGGCGGCCATGGCCCCGAGGCCGGCACGGGGGGCGGGGATGCCCTCGGCGACGGGGACCACCGGGGCGTGCCACGACGCGGCGAGGCGGCCGATCTCACCGCCGCGGGTGACGGCGACGACGGGGGCACCGGCCAGCGCGGCGGTGGTCACCGCGTCCACCGTCTCCTCGGTGTCACCCGAGAACGACATGGCGAACACCAGGGTGTTCTCGTTGGCGTACGAGGGCGGCTCGTAGCCCTTGACCACCACGACGGGCACCGGGAGGAAGGGCCCGGCCGCCACCGTGAGGAGATCGCCCGAGACGCCGCTGCCGCCCATGCCCAGCACGAGCACGTTCTCGATCTGGTCCCGGGGCGGGAGACCGGAGAGGTCGACCGCGGCAGCCGCCTCGACCGCCACCTCGATCTGCTCGGCGAGGCCGGCGGTGGCCTCGAGCATCGACCAGGTGTCGAGGGGCGACGCGGACTCCATCAGGCGTCCTCGTCGACGAAGGTCGGGGCGATGCCCTCGGCGGCGGCCTTGGCCAGCAGCCGGTCGTGCTCGGCGTCGTCCACGGTCTCGGCCTCGTCGATCAACATGATCGGGATGTCGTCGCGGACGGCGTACCGGCGCTTGAGCCGGGGGTTGTAGAGGGTGGCCTCGTCCTCGAAGTAGAGCAGAGGACCCTTGTCCTCGGGGCAGGCAAGGATGTCGAGCAATTGCGGGTCGAGGGCCATCAGGTGTCCGTTCCGTCGGGGAGGCTCGAGGCGGCCGCCCCGATCACGTCGTTCACCTCGGCCACATGGCGGGCGCACGCGTCGGCGTCCGGGGCTTCGAGGTTGAGCCGCAGCAGCGGCTCGGTGTTGGAGGGGCGCAGGTTGAACCACCAGTCGCCGAGGTCGACCGTGAGGCCGTCGAGGCGATCCTGGTCAGCGTCGGCGTAGTGCTCGGCGACGCGGTCGATGATGGCCCGGGGGTCCGGCACCTCCTGGTTGAGCTCGCCGGACGCGGCGTAGCGCTCGAACGGCGTTCGGAGCTCGCTCAGCGGCACCCCCGCCTGCGACAGCTGCTCGAGGACCACCAGGGCGGCGATCAGGCCGGAGTCGGCCCGGTAGTTGTCCCGGAAGTAGTAGTGGCCGGAGTGCTCGCCGCCGAACACGGCACCGGTGTCGGCCATGAGCGCCTTGATGAACGAGTGGCCGACCCGGCTGCGCACCGGCGTGCCCCCGCCCTCGCGGATGACCTCGGGCACGGCCTTCGAGCAGATGAGGTTGTGGATCACCGTCGATCCCGGCTGCTTGGCCAGGATCCCACTGGCCACGAGTGCCGTCGTGAGCGATCCCGAGAGGAGCTCGGCCTTCTCGTCGACGAGGAACACGCGGTCGGCGTCGCCGTCGAAGGCGAGGCCGATGTCCGCGCCCGTCTCGAGGACGCGGGCGCGCAGGTCGGCCTGGTTCTCGGGCTGGATGGGATCGGCGGGGTGGTTCGGGAAGGTGCCGTCGAGCTCGCCGTACATGAGGTCGAGCTCGAAGGGCAGCCCCTCGAACACCGCGGGCACGACCAGGCCCCCCATGCCGTTGGCGGTGTCGGCCACGACCTTCAGGGGCTTCAGGGCCTCGCGGTCGACGAACGAGTGCACGTGGGCCGCGAAGTCGGCGAGTACGTCGAGCGACGTTGCGGTACCGGGCCGATCGGCGTCGGGGAGCCCCGCCTCGGCCATGGCCTTGATCTCGAGGAGCCCGGTCTCCTCCCCCACCGGCTTGGCGCCGGCCAGGCACATCTTGATGCCGTTGTAGGCCGCCGGGTTGTGCGAGGCCGTGAACACGGCGGCGGGCGCGTCCTCGCGCCCCGCAGCGAAATACAGCATGTCGGTCGAGCACAAGCCGAGGTCGACGACGTCCACGCCCTGGGAGCGGACGCCGTCGCTGAAGGCGGCGCTGAGCTCCACTCCCGAAGGACGCATGTCACGTCCGACGAGGACTCGTGGGCGCGCCATGTCGGCGGCGGCGAAGCGGGCGAAGGCGGCGCCGATGGCCCGGCACAGCTCGGCATCGAGCTGGTCGGGCACGGTGCCGCGGATGTCGTAGGCCTTGAAGACCGCGTTGATCTGCGCCATGAGCTTGCCCATCGTAGAGGAGCCGGCGCCCGCCTCAGTGGTTCGGCAGCGAGCGGTCGGCGGGGAAGGCCCCGACGCCCTCGTCGTAGCGGCCCTGCTTGGCCCACCGCCGGATGCGGAACAGGTCGCGGACGAGGTGCAGCGCGTCGCGGGCCACCCGCACCGTCGACCGCGAGGAGTTGGCCACCGAGACCGGGACCTCGGTGAGCGAGAGCCGGTAGCGCTCGGCCAAGTGGAAGAGCTCGACGTCGAACGCGAAGCCGTCGACCCGGCTGCGTCCGAACAGCAGTTGGGCCACGTCGCTGCGGAACGCCTTGAGCCCGCACTGGGTGTCCCGGTACTGGCCGAGCAGCACCGCCTGCGTGAGGAGGTTGATGGCCCGACCGCCGAGCTCGCGGAGACGGCCAGCGCGGACGAGCGTGGTGGTGTCCTCGTGGCGCCGGCTCCCCACGACCACGTCCCAGCCGTCCTCGACGGCAGCCAGGAGTCGCAGGAGCTGATCGGGCGAGTACGAGAGGTCGGCGTCGGTGAACGCGACCGTGCGGCCGTGGCTGTCGAGCACGCCGCGCCGCACGGCGGCACCCTTGCCGCGGTTCTCGGGCTGCTCGAGCACCAGGTCCGCCCCGGCCGCACGGGCGGCATCGGCGGTGCCGTCCCCCGACCCGTCGTCGACGATGACGATCTCGAGCCCACCGTCGACCCGCACCGGCTCGAGCGCCTCCCGCAGGGCCGCGACCGCGTCGGCGATGTGGTCGCGCTCGCGGTAGGCCGGGACCACGACCGACAGCCGCACCTGGCCGGGCGGCACCCCCCGGTCGACCCGCTCGTCCTGTTCGGCGCGCACCACCCGGAACAGCAGGCGGCGCTCGCCGGCGAGGCGCACGGCGCCCGCCACGACGAGCGCCGGGACCTTGACCGTGAACAGCAGTGCGAGGGCCGTGGCCGGCCCCACCAGGGCGTCGAGGCCGACGACGACGGCCACGTCCACCGCGCCGGCGACCAGCGCGATGCGGGCGAAGGCGGCCGGGCGATCGACCCATCGCTCGTAGGGGTCGCCCGGGGCCAGGGTGGCGCGGTGCAGGACGAACGAGGCCACGGCGGCGACGATGAGCGCGGCGGCGTCGGCCGGCACGAGCGCCCACCCGAGGGCCTCGTGCAACGCCACGAAGCCGCCCGCGTCGATGGCGGTGGACAGTGCTCCGATGGCGACGAGGCGCCGGAGGCCGCCCCTCACGGCCGGAGGTCGGCGGCCCCTGGGTCGACGACGGGGCCGCCCGGGTCCGGAGAGGGCGCGCTGGGCGACGACGCGGGAACGGCCTCGACGCCGGGGTCACCGGTGTCCGCCGACGTGCGGTCGGCAGTCGAGTGGTCAGCTCCCTCAGGGCCGCTTGTGGCCCCCGGCGCGTCCTCGCTCGCCGATCCCGCGGCGACCCGCCGCGGGCTCATGTCGACGGGGGGCGTCCGGGCCAGCCACACGAGGCCGGCGAGGCCGAGCAGGGTCAGTGCCCAGGCGAGGTAGTCGACGTTCGTGTACCCGTAGTGCAGCTCGACGTGGCGCTCCTTGGGGACCACCACCATCAGGTTCGGCGTGACCCGGTAGGGCCCGTCGGCGCCCGACACCTGCCAGTTGGGGAAGTAGCTCACCTTGACGAGCACCGGCGAGCCGACCTCGTCGACGTCGAACGAGAGGGAGTCGTCCCCGCTCTCGATGTTCGTCACGGTGACCGGGTCGACCGGGACGCGCTCGGGGGTCTCCCCCACCTCGACCCGCGGCCAGTCCTCGGGACCGCTGGCGGCGAGGGGCACGTCCCACTGCGAAGGGTCCTGGTACCACTCGACCGACGGCGGCAACCAGGAGTGGATGGCGTCGCTCACGCCCTCGAGCACGGCCGGCTCATTCGTGAGCGGGCTCACCAGCTCGCTGTCGGCGATCTCGTAGACGTGCCACGGGCCCGACGTCGCCACCGGGGTGAGGTCCTCGTGCGCGTCGGCGGCCTCGACCGCCTGCGGCGAGAAGGCGAGGTAGTACCGCACGCCGAGCAACTGCAGGTGCTCGATGCCGGCGTCGATGTCGAAGTTCCGGTAGGGCAGGTCCCGTTGGGCCCGGGAGGGGGCCGTGGAGAGCTCGGACTGGTTGAGGAAGTGGTACGGCGTGGTGGAGGAGGCTTCGAAGTAGAGGCCCTCCATGGAGCCGATGCAGCCGTCGGTCCAGTGCGGCAGCAGCATCAACGCCATCGGCGTGCCGTACCGGTCGAGCTCTTTCTCGTACTCCCACATGGCCCGGCCGCAGCCCTGTTCCTCACCCACCTGCGCCATGGTCTGCATCAGCGCGTGGTACTCGGTGTAGCCGCCCCCGGTGGCGTTCGCCTCCTTGCGCTCGTAGCCCGAGTAGTTCCAGCGCGCCCAGCCGTCGACGAAGCTGCGTTCGGAGGTGTGGAGCCCCAGCCAGCGGTACACGCCGTCGGCACCCGTGGATCCGAAGGGCAGCGCGTGGAGGGGCAGGGCAACGAGGACGAGGACGAACACGAGGCCCACCAGCGGGGTGAACAGCCGCACCGTGCGCTCCGGCGAGAGGCCGGACGGCGCCGGGCGTGGGGTCTCGGTGCCCGATCCGCCGCCGGGCGCGGGGGACGGGGCCGGGTCGGGCACCTCGTCGCCATCGCCGGCATCGATCGCCCCGTCGCGGCCGACGGCCGGGCCAGAGGCCGCCGACGCGACCGCGGGCGGCGGCGCCGTCGCGCGGCCGACGATGCGTCCGACGGTCTTGCCCGCCTCCGCGATGGCGTAGCCGCCCAGCAGGTACAGGCACAGGAAGTAGAACGGCAGCAGGCGGGCGTTCCAGAGTCGGCCCTGGGGCGCCACGACGAAGCCGACGGCGAACGCGCCGACCATCAGCACCAGCCAGATGCCTGTGCGGCTTCGGCGGACCACCGCGAAGACCGCGCCCACGATCGGGAACACCCAGAGCCAGCGGTTGTCCGCGGGCACCAGGTTGATCCAGTAGTCGGTGAGCTTCTCCCAGCCCATGTCGTTCAGGTAGGCGCGACGCAGGTAGAAGGGCACCACCCAGAAGCTGGCCACCAGCGCGCCGATGGGCGCCATGGTGGCCACCCACGTGAGCGGCCCACGGCCCGGTCGCAGGAGCAGCCACACCACGGTGCCGACGAGGGCGAAGATGGCGGGGATCAGGTGGCAGAGGACGCAGAGGCCGAGCAGGGCGGCGGCGAGGGCGCGGTGGCGGCCCGTCTCGAGCCCCCGGGCGACGACCCCGAGGTAGACGAGGGCGAACGACAGCGAGATCGAGAAGGCGAACTCGCCGGCGAGCGTGGAGGCGATGTTCCCGCCGTAGATGGTGAAGCCCTGGTCGAACAGGAACGGCAGCGTGGCCACGGCGAGCAGGGGTGGCCCGGGGAAGCGCAGTCCGGACAGCCGGCCGAACGCCCACGCCGCGATGGGCAGGGTCAGGATCCCCGAGACGGTGACGAGCTTGAACGCGATCCCGTAGGGCAGGACGAGGTCCAGCACCAGGATCATGAGGGACGGGATCACCATGTAGAAGTGGTACGCGGGGAAGCCCGCGTACCAGTCCGGCGTCCACCCCGTGAGCCGGCCGTGTACCAACAGGTGGTCGCGCAGGTAGGCGGGGCCCCACACGTGGGCTCCCATGTCGCCGCCCGCCGGCGTGGTGTCGGCGATCAGCAGGCTGGGTTGGAGGTGCGAGAGGGTGAAGCCCACGCACACCGCCACGACCCCGAGGGTGATCCATCCCTCTGCGGGCATCGAGCGCAGGCGAGCCCAACGGGAGCCCCGGGGCCCACCGTCATCGGCCTGCTCCTCGGCCGCACCGGCACGATCGTCGTCCTCGTCGGCCCCGGCGTCGGGCGCGTCGTCTCCGGGCCGTTCGGCGGTGAGGGTGTCGGTCATCGCGCCCGCCATCGTGGCACTCCGCACCGCGGTGGCTGCGTCAGGTGCGGCGTTCGACGTGCAGGTCGGCCAGCACACCCTCGAGATCGACGGGCTGCCCGTGGCGTGTCCACACCCGCTGGTCGCAGTTGGAGCACGACGCCATGGTCGCCTCGATGCCGCCGAGGGTCACGACGATCTCCACGTACGGTGCGTCGCAGCGAGGGCAGCGGGAGGGGGTCACGAGCGGTGTCTCCAGGGGAGCGGGTCCTCCCCCATCGGCGCGCCGCAGGGCGAGTTGAGGGCGCAAATGCACCCCTGTGCCCCTGTGCGGGCGTCCCCCGCCCGATCGGCCGCGGCGTCATCGAGCGACGAGCAGGCTGCCCACGGCCACCGCGTTGAACCCGACGTGGGCGAAGATGGCCGGGCCGAGTCGCCCGGTGCGCAGCGTGAGCAGCGCGAACACCACCCCCACCGCCACGAGGGCGGGGAACTGGAGAGGCTGGAGGTGGACGGCGCCGAACACGAGCGACGAGACGACGACCGCCCAGAACCTGCCCCACTTGCGCTCGGCGCTGCGCAACAGGAGCCCCCGGAAGAACAGCTCCTCGACGATGGGCGCGCCGATGACGACGATCAGCACCAGGAGCACCACGCCGAAGGGATCCTCGGCGCGGTCCGTGAGCGCCCGTGCGTCCGCGGACACGTCCCGTTCCCCGATGATCTGGAAGATCGGGAGATAGACGAGCGGCACCAGGACCAACTGGGTGAGGACCCCGATGACGAGGCCCACCGGGACGTCCCACGGACGCACCCGCAGGCCGAAGTCGGCCACCACGCCGTTGCCCTTGCGACGGGCCGCGACGAGGGGCATGGTCAGGTAGCCCGCCCAGAGCGGGATCTGCATCAAGGCGATGAGCGCGAGGGGCAGCTCGTCGGAGTCGGTGTCGACGTAGCCGGTCGCGGCGAGGATCGCCACGCCGCCGAAGAGCGCGGCGGCGTTGGCGATCAGCAGGCCGAGCCAGGCGTCGCCCAGTCCCCAGCGGACCGGTCGCGCATCGGTCACCACGGGAGCGCTGTCCATCGCCGCAGGAGCGTATCGGCGCCCCTGGCGGACCCGGGGGTCGGAGCGGGCCCGGGTGGCCTCAGGAGGCTCGGGCGGCCCGGAACATCGGCTCGACCACGGCGACCCGGAGGTCGTGGAGCTCCCACCCCTGCGGCGGCGACAGGCGGTCGGCGTGACGGGTGCAGAGGTCGTGGTTCGCGGGATCGACCTCGAACGCGAGGCCGTCGAGCCACACGGCGCGCGCTCGGTAGTCGTAGGAGAGCGTGGCGGTCGCCCGTTCACTGCAACCGGGGCGCGCGCAGAGTCGGTTCATGGACACAAAAGGTACGCGCCGAGCCGCCCGTGGCGGTGGACCCTCCGGCCCCTACCATGATCCTCCATGGACAGCGAGGCTGCGATGCAGGACCCGCGCCCGGGACCCGCGCTCACGGTCCCCACCGGGCACGGCGCGTCGCACGAGGAGGCCCCGGCCGCATGAGTCCCGACAACCTGCCCCCGCCGCCCCCGCCGCCGTCCGCGGGCAAAGGCACCAAGCCGGGCCAAGGGAAGTCCGACTCGGCCTGGCCCCGATGGTCGCTCTGGGTGCTGCTCGGGCTCGTCACCGCCTCGATCGTCGCCTCGAGCCTGCTCTCCTCGGGCGACGACGCCTCGGCCATCAGCTACGACACCTTCATGTCCCGCGTCGAGGCGGGCCAGGTGAAGAGCGTCGAGATCAACAACGACAGCGCCAAGATCACGGGCGAGCGCTCGAACGGCGACAAGTTCACGACCACGGGCCCGCTCCAGGGCGGCATCCCCGAGGCCGACCTCGCCACGATGCGCGAGCAGGGCGTCGAGATCGAGTTCAAGACGCCCCAGTCGGGCATCTTCGGCACCCTCATCCCCCTGCTCCTGCCGGTCGCGCTCCTCATCGGCTTCTTCTGGTGGATGCAGCGCCGGGCCCAGGGTCAGATGAGCGGGATCATGTCGATCGGCCGCTCGAAGGCCAAGACCTACTCCACGGAGCGACCCGGCACCACGTTCGCCGACGTGGCCGGGTACGAGGGAGTCAAGCAGGAGATCACCGAGGTGGTCGACTTCCTGAAGCACCCCGAGCGCT
>JAEUJM010000038.1 GCA_016794585.1 Acidimicrobiales bacterium | reverse complement strand
GCTTCGCCGTGTTCGGACCGCGAGTTGTCCCCACGCCCCGCGCGCCCGTAGCATGGCCCGTCGGCCGTGCGCGCCCTGCGCCGGTCATCCCCGAGCAACAGCTTCTGAGGTAAACGCGTGCCCACCGTGCAGCAACTGGTCCGCAAGGGCCGTAAGTCGAAGCCCAAGAAGGGCGCCACCCCGGCCCTCAAGGGCGCTCCCCAGCGACGGGGGGTCTGCACCCGCGTGTACACCGCCACGCCCAAGAAGCCGAACTCGGCGCTTCGCAAGGTGGCCCGTGTCCGCCTGTCGAGCGGCATGGAGATCACCGCCTACATCCCGGGCGAGGGCCACAACCTCCAGGAGCACTCCATCGTGCTCGTGCGTGGCGGCCGTGTGAAGGACCTGCCGGGCGTGCGCTACAAGATCATCCGCGGCACCCTCGACGCCTCGGGCGTCCGGGACCGCAACCAGGCCCGCAGCCGCTACGGCGCCAAGAAGGAAGGCTGACGGAGATGCCTCGCAAGGGTCCCGCCCCGCGCCGTGAGCTGAACCCCGACCCGATCTACCGGTCCGTCGTGGTCACCCAGCTCGTCAACAAGGTCCTCCAGCGCGGCAAGCGCTCCACCGCCGAGCGCATCGTGTACGACGCGCTGGCCATCGTCGAGCAGAAGACGGGCGCCGAGCCCATCGCCGCGCTGAAGCGGGCCGTCGAGAACGTGAAGCCCGCCCTCGAGGTGCGCAGCCGCCGAGTCGGTGGCGCCACCTACCAGGTGCCGGTCGAGGTCCGCCCCCGCCGCGCCAACACCCTCGCCATCCGCTGGCTCGTCGGCTTCAGCCGCCAGCGCCGCGAGAACACCATGGCCGAGCGCCTGGCCAACGAGCTGCTCGACGCCTCCAACGGCCTCGGCGCCTCGATCAAGCGCAAGGAAGATCTCCACAAGATGGCCGAGTCCAACAAGGCCTTCGCCCACTATCGTTGGTAGTGATGACCTTCCGCACCTGGGCGCGCCTGCTGCTGTCCTCCCTGAGCCTCACCTAGCCCCCGTCACGCGGGGGTGCGCCCCCCGGTGTGCGCCTCCGAACGACCGGGCCGACTGGCCCGGTCGTCGTGCGTTCCGCCCCAGATGATCTGACCCGACCCCGATACCCACCCACGCACCTGAGTAGAGCGAAGAAACCCCATGGCTGATCCGTCCACCACCCGACCCACCTCACTCGAGCGCACGCGCAACATCGGGATCATGGCGCACATCGACGCGGGCAAGACCACGACGACCGAGCGCATCCTCTACTACACCGGCCGCAACTACAAGATCGGCGAGGTGCACGAGGGCGCCGCCACCATGGACTGGATGGTCCAGGAGCAGGAGCGGGGAATCACCATCACCTCCGCGGCCACCACCTGCGAGTGGAACGACCACGTCATCAACATCATCGACACGCCGGGCCACGTCGACTTCACCGTCGAGGTCGAGCGCTCGCTCCGCGTCCTCGACGGCGCCGTCGCCGTGTTCGACGGGGTCGCCGGCGTCGAGCCCCAGACCGAGACGGTGTGGCGCCAGGCCAACAAGTACGGCGTGCCCCGCATGTGCTTCATCAACAAGATGGACCGCCTGGGCGCCGACTTCTACGCCGCCCTCGCCTCCATCAAGGACCGCCTCGGCGCCAACGTCGCCGTGATCCAGCTGCCCATCGGCGCCGAGGGCAACTACCAGGGCGTCATCGACCTGCTCGAGATGAAGGCCCTCGTCTGGCAGGACGAGGAGCTCGGGGCCAAGTGGGACGTCGTCGACATCCCCGCCGATCTCGCCGACCAGGCCGAGGAGTACCGCCACGAGCTCGTGGACGTCCTCTCCGCCCACAGCGACACCATCCTCGAGAAGTTCGTGGGCGACGAGGAGATCACCGCGAAGGACCTGCGGGTCGCCCTGCGCGCCGCCACCGTCGCCAACGAGGTCGTGCCCGTCCTCAACGGCACCGCCTTCAAGAACAAGGGCGTCCAGCCCCTGCTCGACGCCGTGGTCGACTACCTGCCGTCGCCGCTCGACCTCCCGCCGGTCGAGGGCATGGACCTCCACGGCAAGGAGACCCTCTCGCGCAAGCCGTCCGACGACGAGCCCTTCTCGGCCCTCGCCTTCAAGATCGTGGCCGACCCGCACGGCAAGCTCTCGTACTTCCGGGTCTACAGCGGCACGCTGCCCAAGGGCGGCACGGTGCTGAACTCCCGTACCGGCAAGAAGGAGCGCATCGGGCGCCTCCTCGAGATGCACGCCAACCATCGTGACGACCGCGAGTCCGTCTTCGCCGGCGACATCGTGGCCGGCATCGGCCTCAAGGACACCCGCACGGGCGACACCCTGTGCGATCCGGGGCACCCGATCGTGCTCGAAGAGCTCGAGTTCCCCGAGCCGGTGATCCACGTCGCGGTCGAGCCCAAGACCAAGGCCGATCAGGACAAGCTGGGCAAGGCCCTCTACTCGCTGTCCGAGGAGGACCCCACCTTCCAGGTGCGTAGCGACGAGGAGACCGGCCAGACGGTCATCTCCGGCATGGGCGAGCTGCACCTCGAGGTGCTGGTCGACCGCATGCTGCGGGAGTTCAACGTGGACGCCACCGTGGGCAAGCCCCAGGTCGCCTACCGCGAGACCGTCACCCAGCCCGTCGAGAAGGTCGTCTACCGCCACGTCAAGCAGACCGGTGG
>JAEUJM010000037.1 GCA_016794585.1 Acidimicrobiales bacterium | reverse complement strand
GGATGGCCCACCGGGAGCCACTCGCGCACATCAGGAGGCAACAAGAACTGCTGATCACGAGTCACCGCACGGAACCGAGGAGCCACCCACGAATTCTCCCCCGTCTCGGACCTGAACGCGAGCACCTAACGCAACAGCCTCGTCACGACGGTGCTTTCGCGGCCAGAACGGATGGGGGTGGATCTAGAGGGCGGAGACGTGGCGGGCGGCGCCGCCCTCGATGCGGCGCACCCGCTCGCGGGGGAGGATGTGCCAGAGCTGCTCGGTGGCCTGGTCCCACACTTTGAGGAGCTCGGATCCGCGGAGGGACTCGGTCTTCTCCACGTGACGCTCGACGAGCCAGCGCAGCTCGACGAGGGCGTCGGGCTCGGGGCGGATGGCCTCGACCAGGTCGGTGTTGATGCGCGACATGAGGCGCTCGGCCTCGGGGTCCCACACGAACACCTGGCCGCCGGTCATGCCGGCGCCGAGGTTCGAGCCCACCCGGCCGAGCACCACGACGGTGCCGCCGGTCATGTACTCGCAGCAGTGGTCGCCCACGCCCTCGACGATGGCCAGCGCCCCCGAGTTGCGGACCGCGAAGCGCTCGCCCACCGAGCCGGCCACGAACAGCTCGCCGCCGGTGGCGCCGTAGAGCAGCGTGTTGCCGGCCAGCACCGGGGAGCCGGCCGCCGAGCCCATCACCACGGAGGCGTCGTTGGCGGGCGGACGCACGACGATGGTGCCGCCGCCCATGCCCTTGCCGACGTAGTCGTTGGCCTCGCCCACGAGCTCGAGCTCGACGCCGTGGGTGATGAAGGCGCCGAAGCTCTGGCCGGCCGAGCCCTCGAAGCGCAGGCGGGCGGTGCCGAGCGGCGGCATGGTCCCGTACTCGAGGGCGATGGCCCCGGAGAGGGCGGCGCCGATGGCCCGGTCCTTGTTGCGGATCGAGTAGTGCAGGTCGATCTCGTCGCCGTCCCAGACCCGCTGGAAGGCGTCGGCCATGACCTCGTCGCCCAGCTCGGAGCGGGGGTCCTGCAGCTCGACCCGCTCGAGGAAGCGGCGGGGCTCGTCGAGGTGCTCGGGAGGGGCGATCAGCGGGCTGAGGTCGAGGGCATCGGCGCGTTCGTCGCCGGTCTCGCGCTGGCGCAACAGCTCGACGCGGCCCACCGCCTCGTCGAGGGTGCGCAGGCCCAGCTCGGCGAGGTACCCACGGACCTCCTCGGCCATGTAGAGGAAGTAGGCGGCCACGCCCTCGGGGGTGCCGGTGAAGTTGGCTCGCAGGTGCGGACGCTGGGTGGCCACGCCCGGCTTGCACGTGTCGCGGTGGCAGGCGCGCAGCATGATGCAGCCCTCGGCGATCATCGCCGCGGTGCCGAACGAGAACTCGTCGGCGCCCATGAGGGCGGACACGATCACCTGGCGGCCGTTCAAGAAGCCGCCGTCGACCCGCAGCTTCACCCGGCCCCGCAGGCCGTTGTCGACCAGCGAGCGCTGGCAGTCAGCCAGTCCGATCTCCCAGGGCAGGCCGGCGTGTTTGATCGACGACAGCGGGCTGGCGCCGGTGCCGCCGTTGGCGCCGCTGAGGTGCACGACGTCGGCGAGCGCCTTGACGCAGCCGGCGGCGATGGTGCCCACGCCGTCCTCGGCCACGAGCTTCACCGAGACCTCGGCGGCGTTGACCTGCTTGAGGTCGAAGATGAGCTGGGCGAGGTCCTCGATGGAGTAGATGTCGTGGTGCGGCGGCGGGGAGATGAGACCCACGCCGGGCTGCGTGTGGCGCAGGCGGGCGATCTCCTCGGACACCTTGTGGCCGGGCAGTTGACCGCCCTCGCCGGGCTTCGAGCCCTGGGCCATCTTGATCTGGAGCTCGTCGGCGTGGGCGAGGTACTGGGGGGTGACGCCGAAGCGGCCCGACGCGATCTGCTTGATCTTCGAGTTCTTGTCGTCCCGGCCCTGGCCTCGGGTGAAGAACCGGTAGGGGTCCTCGCCGCCCTCGCCGCAGTTCGACTTGCCCCCGATGAGGTTCATGGCCTGGGCCAGGTTCTCGTGGGCCTCACGGGACAGCGAGCCGTGCGACATGGCGCCGGTGGAGAAGCGCTTGACGATCTCGCTGGCCGGCTCGACCTCGTCGAGCGGGATCGGATCGCCGGCAGGCACGAGCTCGAGGAGATCGTGCAGCTCGGTGGTGGGCCGCTCGTTCACCAGGCGGGCGAACTCGTCGTAGACCTCGGACGACTCGCTCTTGAGGGCGCGCTGGAGCAGGTGGGCCAGTTTCACGTCGGCCTCGGCCCGCTCGGTGGCGGCCTCCTCGCCCTCGGCGCCGATGGGCGGGACCTCCTTGACCAGGGTCAGGCTGTTGAGGGCGGCCACGACCTCCTTGTCCTTGGTGTGGTACTCGCCGCCCTTGCGGTCGCGGTAGTAGCCGGGCGACGCGAGCTCGCCGGAGGCGTGGTTGGTGAGCACGTCGACGCCGAGCTGCTCCCAGCCGATGCCGCCGACGACCGAGGCCGTGCCCCGGAAGCACACGTCGACGACCTCGGCGCCGAGGCCGATGACCTCGAAGATCTGGGCGCCGCGGTAGGAGTCGACCGTGCTGATGCCCATCTTCGACAGGACCTTCAACACGCCGGCCTCGATGGCGGCCTCGAAGCGGTTCTGCGCCTCGGGGCTGATGGCGGCCTCGTCATCGCTGGCGTCGGCCTCTGCGCCGACCGTCTGCAGCGCGAGGCGGGGACAGATCGCGTCGGCGCCGTAGCCCAGGAGGGCGGCGACGTGGTGCACGTCGCGGGCGTCGTCGGCGACCGACACGATGCTCGTGAGCGAGCGCAGCGAACTGGCGATGAGGCGGTGGTGCACGGCGCCGACGGCCAGCAGCGACGGGACGGGCGCCCGGTCGGCGGACACGTCGGCATCGTCGATGACGAGGATGTCGGCGCCACCACGCACCGCGGACTCGGCGGCGAACGCCAGCCGGTCGATGGCGGCGCGCAGGCCGGCGGGGCCATCGGCCACCGGGAAGGTGGCATCGAGGGTGGCCACGGGGAAGTCGGCCAACTCGTCGCGCTCGAGCTCGTCGATGGCCCCGGGGTAGAGGAAGAACGATTCGAGGCGCACGAGCCGGGCGGCCTCGCCCTCCTCGGACAGCAGGTCGGCGCGGGGGCCGAGCACGGTGTCGAGGCTCATGACCAGCCGCTCACGGAGCGGGTCGATGGGCGGGTTGGTGACCTGGGCGAAGCGCTGGCGCAGGTAGTGGTGCACCGGGCGAGGGCGGCCCGCGAGCGGGGGCAGCGGCGAGTCGTCGCCCATCGAGAACGTGGGCTCGTACGCGTCGGTGGCCATGGGGCGCAGCACCATGGCGAGCTCTTCCTTGGTGTAGCCGTGCACGGCCTGGCGGAACTCGAGGTCCGCAGGCGGCTCCTGTACGGGCTCGCCGACGGGCAGGTCGTAGAGGCCCTCGAAGGCCCAGTGGGCGTAGGGCGCGGCGGCCGCGAGGCGCTCCTTCAGCTCACGGTTGCGCTGCACGCCGCGGGAGGGGTCGACGAAGAGCATCTGGCCCGGGCCGAGGCGGCCGCGCTCCACGGTGCCGTGGCCGCTGACGTCCACCGCGCCGACCTCGGAGGCGCAGACCACGAAGCCGTCCTCGCAGATGGAGTAGCGGAGCGGGCGCAGGCCGTTGCGGTCGAGGGTGGCGCCGACGCCGACGCCATCGGTGAACACGATGCCGGCGGGCCCGTCCCACGGCTCCATGAGCGTGGCGTGGTAGCGGTAGAAGCCCCGCACCTCGGGGTCGAGCTCGCTGGCGTTCTCCCAGGCCTCGGGCACGAGCATGGCCATGGCGTGGCGGACGTCGCGTCCGCCGCGGGTGAGCAGCTCGAGCGCGTCGTCGAGCTTGCCGGAGTCCGAGTCGGCGGGGTCGAGCAGCGGGCGGAAGAGCTCCTCGGGGCCGAGGCCAGCGGCCTCGGTGCCCAGCTGGGCACGCGCCCGCATGCGGTTCTCGTTGCCCTGGATGGCGTTGATCTCGCCGTTGTGGCAGAGCATCCGGAAGGGCTGGGCGCGCTCCCAGGTGGACAGGGTGTTGGTGGAGAAGCGCTGGTGGAAGATGGTGAACGGCGCGGTGAAGCGCTCGTCTTGGAGGTCCACGTAGAAGTCGCGGAGGTGGTCTGCCGGGGTGAGCCCCTTGAACACGATGGTGCGGAACGAGCACGACGCCACGTACACACCGGGCGTCCGTGCGATCCGGCGGCGCACCCGGTAGGCCCGGATCTCGTCGGCCGACGACTGCGCGGCCGCGCCGTCGGCGTCGCGGAAGACCACGTGCACGATGGTCGGCAGGCTCTGCATGGCGAGTGCGCCGAGGTGGGACTCGTCGGTCGGCGGCGTCCGCCACTCCACGAGGGCGAGCCCTTCGGCGGCCAGGGCCTCCTCGACGGAGGGGCGCAGGTCGGTACCGGACGGGAGTTGGTTGTCGAGGAACAGCGTGGCCACGCCGTTGCCCTCGCCGAAGAGGGCGGCGGGCAGGGGCAGCAGGACGCCGCACCCGTCCGAGGTGAGGGCGTCGGCGGCCACGGCGCCGCGGTGCTTCACGTTGGCCAACCCGTCGAGGGCCGCCGTCACGATCTGGCGCGACGGGCGCCCCTGCGCATCCGCCACGAAACCGATGCCACACGCGTCGAACTCGCGCATCACGTCCTCCTCGATCCAGCTGTCCAGCACGAATCGGAGCCTGCCGACCGGAGCGCTACGTCTCGTCGCTGAGGACGTTCAAGCGGCGCCGTTGCCCAGATGCCCCGGTCCGAGGCGAAGAACGACTTTACCCCGGAGGACCCCGGTCGCCGCCATTCAAATCAGTCCTCCCGCCGAAGGACGATCAGAGAGGCCAGCGCTGCTTGCGCTTCGCGTCCTTGCGGGTCGGGCCGACGGCCCAGGCCCGGCGCCACTTGGCGACCTCGGGGCCGGCCAGGGTGGGGTTGGTGCGCTGGTGGGCCCGCACCCGGGCCTCGTACCAGTTGGTGGCGGTCTCGTCGGCGAGGGCGGCGACGGCTTCCTCGATGCGCGCGGCGAAGCGCCGGGAGTCCTCGCCCTCGTCGGGGCGGATCGGGTCGCCGAAGGTGACCGTCGTGGACGACGGCGTGGGCAGCTTCTTGCCCTTGCGCAGGATGCGGCCGGTGCCTTGCAGGTGCACGGGCACGACGGGGACGTCGCAGCGCAGCGACAGGTAGGCGGCGCCGCCACGGAACGGCTGGCCCCAGCCGTCGGGGCTGCGTCCGCCCTCGGGGAAGATGAGCATGCTCCAGCCCTCGTCGATGAGGGCGGCGGCCTGGTCGGCCGAGCGGCGGGTGACCTTCTTGCGCTCGATGGGGATGGCCCCGATGGCGAGGGCCGAGAGGGCCCCGGTGACCCGGTTGGCGAAGAAGTAGTCGGCGCCGGCGCCCACGATGAGCTTGTGGCGCCACGGCTCGGGGATCGACGTGAGCATCAGCGGCGTGTCGAGGTGGCTGTGGTGGTTCGCGGCGAAGATGGCCGGGCCGCCGATGTCGGTGAGGCGGTCGCCGCCGCGGCGGTCCGGGTCGGCCAACACGGCTGCGGTCGGCCGCATGAGCCCCTCGACGATGGCGAGGCGGGCGATGCGGGCGGGGTAGCGACGCGCCCAGTCGGTGTCGTAGTCGGCGCCGACCTTGCCGGGGCGCTCGACGGGCTCGACCGTGCCCGGCGTCGTCGGCGCCGTGATCGGGAACGACTGCTTCCGCAGCCACCCGGACACGAGCGCGCGGGGGTTGGGCACCCCACCGGACGATCGGCCACGGGAGACGAGAGGCGACGGCATCAGCGCACGACGCTCGCGAGGCTCACGACACGTCGGCCATGAGGATGGGCGGGTTGTGGAAGTGGGTGATCGAGGCATCGCGGCCGACCACGTCCGAGGCCATCTCCAGCGCGTCCTGCAGCGTCGACGCCGGCTTGAAGCCGAGGCGGCGCACGGCCCGGGTGTCGCCGCCCACGATGATCGTGGCGCCCAGGTGCTTCAGGGCGTGGCTGCCCCAGTACCACATGTAGAACGGATGGACGCCGTGGTAGGCGTACGACGTCCGGTACAGGTGCCGGTACCACTCGTCCTCGGCGAAGCTCTTCTCGAAGTTCTTCTCGATCTCGACCGGATCGGTGGTCTCGGCCAGCACCTGCTCGAAGAAGTCGATGTAGCTGGGGTGGTGGACGGGGTGGAACTCCCACGGAGTGGGGTGGCTCATGATGAGCACGCCGCCCTCACGCACGAGGGGCCGGCCCTTGTACATGTTGAAGAAGTACCCGAGGCCCAGGCACATCACCAGGATCGGGTTCATCACCGAATTCACGTTGTACGGGCAGATGTAGGGCAGGCCCATGGTGAGGATGTCCGTCTGGCCCTCCACCGGCACGAGTTGCTGGCGGTAGACGTCGGCGGTGGTGAGCTTGTGCACCGCCTCGATCTCGCCGGCGTACACGCCGGTCATGCCCATGGGGGCCCGCCAGCCGTTGAAGACCGAGCGCTTGGCCTTCGAGGGCATGCGCTTCAGGCCTTTGGACATGGCCAGGAAGCTGGCGCGGTCCTTGGCGCTCCACTCCCACTCGCGCTTCTGCAGCACGCTCATGGGGCCCTCGGTGCCGAACACGTTGTTGTTCACCGTGGTCTCGATCTGGAAGACCTTCACGCCGGCGTCGCGGATGACCTTGCCCATGCGCCAGTTCGCGGAGTGCAGGGCCGAGTGCTCCTGGTCCATGAACGAGGTGGAGTGCTGCATGGTGTGGACGTTGTGGTGGTGGCGCAGGCTGCGGTAGCTGGCCAGGCCCGTGGCCGTGCTCTTGTGGCCGCCGTCCATCGAGACGAGGTTGATGTTCACATAGACGACGAGGTCGCTCTCGGCCGCCCGCTTGGAGATCTCGACCTCCTCGCCCTTCTCGGTCTCGCCCAGGAAGGCGAGGTTGTCGCGGTCCTCGGCGTCGAAGTTGTAGAGCAGGCCGTCGGGGGCGAACGCGTCGTAGACCCGGTCGCCCACGGCGTGGCGCAGCTCGGCCTCGGTCATGCGGCGGTGCAGGGCGAGGGCGGCGATGAGGTGGACGTCGTCCACGCCGGCCTCGGCGGCGAGGTCGAGCACCGCCTCGATGACCCGCTGGCGGATGTCGGGCCGGCGCATCTGCGGCAGGGGCAGCGAGATGTCGTCGAACGCGATGGTGAGCTTCATGCCCGGGAACAGCAGGGCGCGGAGCGGCTCTTTGTCGATGGGGTGCTCGAGGGCGTCGCGGATGGCGCCGTCGGGGTCCTTCAGGGCCTTGAGGGGCTCGGCGGCGTAGATGACCCGCGAGCGGCCGGCGGGCAGGCGCTCGAGGCGGAAGCCCTCACCGTGGTGGAACAGGATCGGCGGGGTCGACTTGTCGACCTCCAGCACGAAGCCCGGACGGGGGTTCACGAGGCGCTCCTCTTCACGGAGGTCATGGGTTGCGTTCCTTCTCGTCTCGGAGGTCGAAGGCGACCTTCACGGCGCCGCGGGCGCCGGCGCCGGCAGCGTGCTCGATGGCGTCGCGGTAGCGGCGAAGGGGATAGGTGGCCGACACCAGGCGGCCGAGATCGGCCTCGGCGGCCAGCTCGAAGGCCAGGTCGAACGTGCGCCGGCGCTCGCCCCCGGGCAGCGTCTCGGTGCCGTAGGTGTAGGCGCCCACGAGCTCGATCTCGCGGTGCCAGAGACCGGTGAGGTCGAGCGACACCTGGCCGGGCATGCCGGCCACGATGACGCGGCCGCGGGGTCGCACGATGGCGAGTGCATCGGTGAGGCTCTCGGCGCTGCCGACGCAGTCGACGACGACGTCGGCGCCGCCGGTGAGGCGCTCGATGTCGCCCTCGTCGTCGCCCCGGCTGATGGCCAGGGTGCCGGCGAGGCGGCGCACGGCCCGACGGACCTCGCCCGGCTCGGCCACGCGGTCGGCGCCCATGGCCTTGGCCAGCGCCTTCTGGTCGGGGTGCTTGGCGGTGGCCAGCAGCTGCGCAGGCGGGGACCAACGGCGCAGGGCGGCGACGGTGAGCAGGCCGAGCGTGCCGGCGCCGAGCACGGCGACGGTGTCGTCGGGGCCGGCGTGGGCGGCCAGCGCGGCGTGGATGGCGCAGGCGGCGGGCTCGACCATGACTGCGGCCTCGTCGCTCATGGCGTCGGGCACCTCGTGGAGCTGGCTGCGGTGGGCGACCATGAAGGTGGACCAGCCGCCGCCGGTGTCGCAGCAGAAGCCCGTCTGGAGCCCGGGCTCGAGGCGACCGAAGGCGATGCGCTCGCAGTTGCCGAGGTCGCCGCGGGCACAGGCGTCGCACACCGGGTCGATGCCCCGGGTGACGCAGCCGAGCACCGGCTCGAGCACCACGCGGGTGCCGTCGTCGAGCTCGCCGACCACCTCGTGGCCGGGGACGAACGGGAACGAGACGATGGGCTCGAAGTAGCGGGAGGAGGCGCCGTCGATGGTGGCGAGGTCGGATCCGCAGATGCCGGCGAGGCGGGGGCGCACCACGACCCAGTCGGGGCCGGGCAGCTCGGGCGGGTCGACGTCGTCGAGCTGGAGCGGGCCGACGCGCACGCCGCGACCCGGCAGGATCCCGCCGGCGACCTTGGCGGCGGCGAAGCGGGGCACGTCCCGCTCGAACACCAGGGCCTTCATCGCCGGCCCTTCCCGGTCTTCGCGCCGGACGAGGAGGCCGACGGCTCCTTGTTCATGATCGACTCGAGCAGGCCCGGGCCGGTGGCGCCGCGGCGGCGGGCGAGGGGCAGCGGGGGCCGGGGCCCGCCGGGGGCCTTGTCGAAGTGCTCGACCAGCCAGCCCCGCTTGCGCGCGAGGGCAGCGAGGCGGGTCTCGGGGTTGACCGCCACGGGAAAGCCGACGGCCTCGAGCATGGGCAGGTCGCTGGCGGAGTCGGCGTAGGCCACCGACTCCTTCAGCGACAGCCCCTCGGCGGCGGCGTAGCTGGCCATTGCCTGGGCGCGGGTCTCGCCGGTGGGGGGCACGTCGATGAGCTCGCCCGTGTACTTGCCCCGCTTCTGGGACAGCTCGGCGCAGACGATGTCGTCGAACAGCGGCCGCAAGGGCTCGATCACGAAGTCGAGCGCTCCGGTGATCAGCACGGTGCGGTGGCCGAGGCGGCGGTGCTCGCGCACCCGGCGGATGGCGGCGGGGAACGACTTCGAGAGGATCAGCGCGCTGAACATCTCCTGGCTGTCCTCGGCGAGCTGCTCGACGGATGCACCTTCGTAGCGGCGGTAGAAGTAGCGCAGGAAGTCGCTGCGGTCCTTGCGGTCGAGAGACAGCAGGCGGGGGCCCTCGGCGAGGGTGCGGGCCACGAAGCGCACCCGCTCCTGGCGGGACAGGCGGCGGCTGGCGATCCAGGCGTAGGACGCCACCACGTTCGAGGCGATGAGGGTGTTCTCGAGGTCGAACGCGGCCATGTGCCGGTCGGGGGAGAGGATCTGGCCGCGGAGGCGGACCTCGCGGGTCGGGCCTTCCTTCTTGCCGGGGTTGCTCTTGACCCTGGCCTGGTCCACCACCGACGGCAGGTGGACGTTGGGCACGAAGTAGTCCCAGTCGATGACGTGGGGGTCGAAGGCGAAGTGCTCACGGTCCTCGTCGTCGATCCGCTCCCAGAGCGCCATGAGCCGTTCGACGCCGTAGAGGGCCTCGCACTCTGCGTACTTGCCGTAGAGCTCGACGTAGCTGAGGGCCCGCTCGGCCTCTTCGCGCTTGGACTCGATGTTGGCGCTGAACTCGGCCTGCTTGCCCCGGAGAGGGAGGGCGGAGAGCACGGTCTCGGTGCGCTCGAGCACGTTCTTGGCCCGCTTGAGCTGGCCCTCGACCTTGCCGCGGCCGGGGAAGCCCCACTCGGGGACCGCGATGGGCTGTCCGTCGTTCTCGTAGAGCGGGTGCTCCGTGAACCAGCCCTCGACCAGCTTCACCAGTTGGCGGTAGCGCAGGGGGTTGGCCGTGCCGGACGCGACCTGGATGACGTGGGGCGACTCCGGCGGCGGCTGGGCCGCGGCGGCGCAGATGGCGCCGACCACGAGATCGACCGGGATGACGTCGATGATCCCCTCGGGCACGCCGGGGAACTCGGTGAGCAGTCCCCGGGCGTACGAGATGATCACCGGCTCGGCCATGCGGAAGCCGCGGATCCAGCCGGCCTTGGGCTCGGCGAGGGCGGACTCGATGATCGAGGGGCGCACGATGCTGACGGGCACGTCGCCCCGGGACTCGACCAGGGCCCGCTCGCCGAGCGCCTTGGTGTAGGCGTAGGCGTCGGGCCAACCGAGCGAGCTGGCCCGGGCGATGCCGGCCTCGGCCATGCGGTCGGCGACCCAGCGGGTGCGCTGGTGCTCGGTCTTGGCCGACAGCAACGGGGTGCCGGCGGCGCCCAGCTCCTGGCGGGCCATCTTCCCGAACTTCGCCAGCATCTCGGGCGTGCGACTCTCGGCCTCGGCGTCGGTGCGGGCGCGGCGGGCGGCGTCGACCTCGGCTCGCCAGGGGACGTCCACGAAGAACGGGCTGTCGTCGACGAGCTCCTCGGGGGCGTCGCCGCGGCGCGACCCGGCGACGTAGCAGGTGGACACGGCCACGAGGTGGGGGTTCACGCCGAGGTCGTGCAGGGTCTCGACGATGCGGACCGGGCCGAGGAGGTTGACCTCGACGGCGCCGTCGAGGGGGGAGTCGAACGAGACGGTGGCGGCCGAGTGGATGACGATGTCGCAGGAGGCCAGCGCGGCGCGGCCCGCCTCGTCGAGGCCGAGGCCGTCACTGCTGACGTCGCCCTGCACGACCTGCACCCTGCGCTCGAGCAGCTCGGCGAACCCCTCCTTGCCGTGCTGCTCCCGCAGTCGGTCGAAAGCATCGTTCTTGAACAGCTCTCGGGCGGCGCGGCGTTCGACCGTGGAGCTGCGGCCGGCGCGGATGAGCAGCACCAGCTCGCAGTCGGGCACCGCCCAGAGCAGGCGCTCCACGAGGGCGGTGCCGAGGAAGCCGGTGGAGCCGGTGATCGCGATGCGCTTGGCGCTCAACGCCTCTCGGATCATGCGGTCTCCCCGATCACGGCCCCATTCTCTACCATCTGGTAAGTGGCGCGCACGACCGACACCCGCGAGCGGGTCCTGGAGGCGGCGCTCGTGTCGTTCGGCGGCCCGGGCTACGAGGCGACCTCCCTCGACGACATCGCCGCCGAGCTCGGCGTGTCGAAGCAGACGATCCTCTACTACTTCCCGTCGAAGGCGGCGTTGTTGGACGCAGTGATCGACCGGAGTGCGATCGAGTTGGCCGAGGTGCTGGAGGGTGCCCTCACCGGGGCCGGTGACGGCTTCGACCGCATCGAGTCGGTGGTGCGCTCGGTGTTCCGGCTGGCGCTGCGGCGACCGGAGCTGCTCGGCCTCGTGCGGGAGGTCAGCCGCCTGGGGCCGCCGGTGTCGACGCGGCTCGTCGACGCCCTCGACCCCCTCGTGCAGCGCGCCCGCCAGTTCCTCGAGGCCGAGATGGCGGCGGGCCACATGCGCAAGAGCGACCCCGCCCTGTTGTTGATGTCCGCCTACTCGACGGTGATCGGCGTGGCGACCGAGGTGGAGGTGCTGCGGGCGGTCGGCATCGAGCCCGGCATGAAGGCCATGGTGCGACGGCGCTCCGAGCTGATCGACTTCCTCCGCTCGGCCCTGATGCTCCCCGCCTGAGCCCGATCAACTCGTTCCGCCAGCACGAAGCTGTTCTGCACGACAGGGCGGTGCTGGCAGAACGGGGCCTCAGCGCCGTGGCGGGGCGACGCGGCGGGGCGCCGCGGCGGCGCTCCTAGTGGTCGGTGCGGTGGCGCCGGCGGCCGTGGCGCTCGATGGCCAAGCGGACGAGCTCGTCGATGAGCTGGTCGTAGGGGAGGCCCGACGCCTGCCAGAGCTTCGGGTACATCGAGATCGGGGTGAAGCCCGGGATGGTGTTGATCTCGTTGAGGAGGAAGCCCCGTCCGCCCTTCTCGTAGAAGAAGTCCACGCGGGCCATGCCCTCGGCGCGCAGGGCCCGGTAGGCGCGCAGGGCGAGGGCCTGCACCTCGGCGGTCTCGGCCTCGTCGAGGTTCGCGGGGATGAGCGCCTCGGCGCCGTCCTCGTACTTGTCGGCGTAGTCGTAGAACTCGGCCCCCGGGACGATCTCGCCGGGCACCGACGCCCGCGGCTCGAGGTTGCCCAGCACCGCGACCTCGATCTCCCTGGCGGGAGACACCGCCTCTTCGACCACCACCCACTCGTCGTAGGTGAGGGCGAGGGCGACGCCCGCCTCGAGCTCGTCGAAGCTGCGGGCCTTGGTGATGCCGATGGACGAGCCCATGTTGGCGGGCTTGACGAACAGCGGCAGGCCCAGCTCGTCGATGGCGGCGTGCAGGGCGCGGTCGCTGAGGTCGGCCTCGCGCCAGGCCCGGTAGCGGGGCTGCGGGATGCCGGCGGCACCGGTGACCTGCTTGGCCATCGCTTTGTCCATCGCCACGGCGGAGCCGAGTACGCCGGCGCCCACGTAGGGCACACCGGCCAGCTCGAGCATCCCCTGGACGGTGCCGTCCTCGCCCATCGGGCCGTGGAGGAGAGGCAGGACCACGACGGTCTCGTCGCCGGTCGGGGCGACCACGGGGAGCGCGTCCACGTCGGGCCCGTCGGCCGTGAGCGAGGCGGGCAGAGCGGCGGGGCCCTCGGCGAGTGCCTTGGCGGCGTCCTCGGCGAACACCCACTGGCCCTGCCTGGTGATGCCCACCGGCTGGACTGCATAGCGCTGCGGGTCGGCGGCGGCCAGCACGTGGCTGGCGGTCACACAGGACACGTCGTGCTCGGCCGACTGCCCGCCGAACACCACGACGAGGCGGATCCGCTCGTTCGGCATCGGGTCGTCAGCCATCGCGCCAACCTACCCGGCGCCCCGTGAGCGTCCCGGGCCTCCCGCTCGCGGCCGCAGCTCGGCCGCACTGCGTCCGTGCCTTCGCCGCGCTGCTCCGCCGGTCCCGGCCGCAGGCCAGGTCAGGCCGGGACCGGTCCGCCGTGCGGGCCTCGGCGACCCGGTCGACCCGGATCCGTCGCCGGTCGGCCGGCCGCCTGGCCCGACGGGCAGGGGACGGGCGAACGGTCGCCGTCCGGACAGGCCGCCCCGCCCAGGCCCTGGTCGCCCGCTCCGGCGGTGGCGTGACCCCACTGCGCGGGGCCGAGAACGGTCGGGACGGCCTGTACGTCCCGCCCCCGACGACCGGTCGTCATGGTCGTTCGGGGTGGCCGGGGCGCTACCTTCCGATCGTGCGCCTGGACACCAGCGAGATCGCGGCGATCACCGGCGGTGAGCTCGTCGGCCCGGCCGGTGCCGGCGCCGAGGCCGACGCCGTCACGGTCGAGGGCGCCACCATCGACAGCCGGGCCGTCCCGGCAGGCTCGCTGTTCGTCCCGGTCGTCGCCGACCGGGACGGCCACGACTTCATCGAAGCGGCCGGGGCCGCCGGGGCCGTCGCCTACCTCACCCAGCAGGACCCGCTCGAGACCGGCGCCGCCGCCGAGGTGGTGGCGGTTCGCGTGACTGACACCGCCGACGCGCTGACCGCACTCGGCGCCCATGTCCGGGGCCGCATACCCACCGTCGTGGGGGTGACCGGCTCGGTCGGCAAGACATCGGTGAAGGACCTGGCCGCGGCGGCGCTGTCGGTGCGCCACCGCACGGCGGCGTCGTACCGGTCGTTCAACAACGACCTCGGCGTCCCCCTCACCCTCGTCAACGCCCCCGACGACACCGAGGTGGCGGTCATCGAGATGGGGGCCCGGGGCTACGGCCACATCGCGCGGCTCTGCGAGGTCGCCCGCCCGGACATCGCGGTCGTCACCGCGGTCGCCCACGCCCACACCGAGCTCTTCGGGACCATCGACGACGTGGCCGAGGCCAAGGCCGAGCTCGTCCAGTCGCTGCGTGACGATGGCGCCGCGGTGCTCAAGGAGACCGACGAGCGGGTCAAGGCGATGGTCCGCCACACCAACGCCGACGTCGTCACCTACGGCATCGACCGAGGCGACGTGCGGGTCACCGAGCTCCAGCTCGACGGCCACCTGCGCCCCCGGTTCCGCCTGGTCACCCCGGAGGGCGTCATCAGCCTCCAGCTGACGGTCCACGGCCGCCACAACGCCGAGAACGCCGCGGCCGCCGTCGCAGTGGCCCTGCTCGCCGGCTCGTCGCTCGACGACGCCGCCGAGGGGCTCAGCCGGGCGCAGATGTCGCCGTTCCGCATGGCGCTGCACACCACGCCGACGGGGGCCATCGTCGTGAACGACGCCTACAACGCCAACCCCGAGTCGATGCGGGCGGCGCTGCGCTCGCTGGCGGACCTCGAGGCCGCCCGCCGGGTCGCCGTCCTCGGGGTGATGGCCGAACTGGGTGACATCGCCGAGGACGAGCACCTCGCCATCACCCGCCTCGCCGACGACTTGGGCATCGAGGTGCTGGCCGTCGACGCCCCGCTCTACGGCGTCGAGACCGTCGCCGACATCGACGCCGCGGCGGAGCGCCTCGGGCCCCTCGGGCCCGGCGACGCCGTCCTGTTGAAGGGCAGCCGAGTGGCCGGCCTCGAACGCCTCGCCGACCTCCTCCTCGCCGACGCCTGAGCCACATCCGACGGATCGGTTCTGGCCGCGGCGACATGTCGTCACGCCAGAGATCTCGCGGCCAGAACGGTGGGGTGGCTCGGGCCTGACCCTCCGGCGCTCCTACGCGGCGAGGCGCCGGCGGCGGCGAGGGCTGGGGTCGGTGGAGAAGAAGTAGCCCCAGGTGGCCAGGCCGAGGGCGACGAAGGCGCCGATGAGCATCAGGGTGGTGACCCCCCACGCGTCGATGACGGGACCGGCGACCAGGCCGCCGATGGGGACCACGCCGCCGAAGGACATGATCCACAGCGCCATCACCCGGCCGCGTACCGACTCCTCGACCTCCTCCTGGAGCATGGTGTTCAGCGAGGTGACGGTGGCGAAGTAGCAGAAGCCCACGGCGAACACGACCGGGTAGGCCAACGGCTCGGAGCGCAACACGGCGAGGATGGCGAGGAACACCGCGAAGCCGAAGAAGCCCTTGCGGACGATGCGCCGCTTCGAGAGGCCGACGAAGAGGGTGCCGATCGACAGCGACCCCGCCACCGCTCCCGCGCCGAGGCAGGCGTAGAGCAGGCCGTAGGCGGTGGAGTCGGGCTCGATGCCGAAGTTGGACTCGGCCACCACCGGCATCTGCACCACGAAAGGCAGGCAGAAGAACGAGAAGAAGCACATGGCGACCAGGACCATCTTGATGGTGCGGTTCTGGCGGGCGGCGGTGATCCCCCCGACGATCCGGCGGAAGCCCGTGGGCTCGTCGGCCTTGCGTTCGACCCGGGGGAGGTGCACCCGGGCCAGCACCGCGAGCACGGCGAGGTAGGTGAGGCCGTTGAGAGCGAAGACCCAGGACACGCCGACGAGGTGGTAGAGGATGCCGCCGATGGCGGGGCCGATCACCCGTGAGCCGTTCATCGAGGTCGAGTTCAGTGCGATGGCGCCGGCGAGGTCCTCCTTGCCCACCATCGCCGGCAGCGCCGCCGAGTACGCCGGCGCGTAGATGGCCTGGGCGGTGCCGATGGCCAGCACGAAGATCACGAGCACGGCCCGGGACGGGTCGGGGACCGTGGTGAGCCAGGCCAGCGCGAAGGCGAAGAACATCTGCTCGATGGTCACCACGATGAGCATCTTGCGGCGGTCGAACTGGTCGGCGAGCGCCCCGCCGATCATCGAGAACAGCAGCAGCGGCCCGAGGTTGGCGAAGGCGATGATGCCGACGAAGGTGGCCGACCGGGTCAGCTCGAATGCGTACGCGCCGAGGACCGCGTTCTGCATCCACGACCCGATGTTGGAGGTGAACGCGCCGAAGTAGAGGTTGCGGAAGTCCTTGTGGCGCAGGGCCGCCCGAGCGGTGCCCGGGCGGTACTCGCGGTCAGCGTCGACCAGCGCATCCGTGGCGTCCTCGGCGACGAGCTGGAGGTCCCGCTCGTGCTGGCTCAGCCTCCGGTTCACGAGTCGAGGCTAGGGGCTTGTGACAGTGGCAGCGTCACGAGATCCCGACGTCGGCGACGCTCAGTCCCCGGGATGGGGGAGCGCGACCGTGGCGTGGACGGGGAGGTGGTCGGACAGGAAGCGGCCGCCGGGGCGGTCGTCGATCGACCGGTGGCGCAGGACCGTGACGTCGCTCGAGACCAGGACGAAGTCGATGACCCGTCCCTCCTTCACGCCCTTGAAACCGGTCCACGTCGAGTCGGGGCCCTCGTGCCCCTTCAGCGCCACGCGCCGGGCGTCGACCAGCACGGGACCACCGTCAGCGGGCGAGGGGTCGGTGAGGGTGGTGTACGCCTCGCCGTCGGGGCCGTCGTTGAAGTCGCCGGTGAGCACGACGGGACGTCCCTCGGCGAGCAGGCGGACGCGCTTGCGGATGACCTTGGCCCCTTGCGCGCGGGCCTCCGCGGACTTGTGGTCCAGGTGCACGTTCACGACGAGCACCTCGCGTCCGGTCGCCCGCTCGTGCAGCACCACCCACGTGGCGATGCGGGGACGTGACGACCCCCACGACGTGCTGCCCGCCTCGTCCGGCGTCGTCGACATCCAGAAGGTCCCCCGGTCCCGGCGCTCGAAACGGTCGGACCGGTAGAAGATGGGGGCGTACTCGCCCTTGCGGCGGCCGTCGTCGCGCCCGACGCCCACCCACTTGAACCGGCGCAGGTGGCGGACCAACCAGCCCAGCGGGCAGCGACGCGCCTCCTGGAGGCCGGCGATGTCGGCCCTCTCGTCGATGCAGTGGGCCACGGCGCGGCGACGGTGCTTCCAGCGGTCGGGGCCGTCCGTCGGGCTGTCGAAGCGGATGTTGAAGGAGAGCACGTCGAGGGCCTCGTCCCGTCGGAGCTCCACGCCGGGCACGTCGCCGTCGGCTTCAGCCGTCATGGGGCGAGGCTACGCGAGGCCGACGGCGCCCGAACCCGCACGGTCGGCGCTCTGGGACCACCGTGAGGTGGCTCACCACATCAGTGTGGTCCCAGAGGAGGGGTGACGGGTGGGGCTCAGCCCGTCTGGGGGTGGGCGAGGAAGAAGTCGAGGGCGGTGGGCGTCGCGGCGAGGGCGTCGCTCGGCGATCCGGCGATGTAGGCGCGGTCGGCGCCGCCCGGCCACTCGTGGTTGCCATCGGCCAACGACTGGAGGCGCACGGCGCCGTGCGGGTCGCACCCTTGTGCGTCCTTGGTGCGGAGGTCGCCGTCGATCGTGACGAGGGACGGTTCTTCGCAGTGGTTGATGCGCCGCCAGCGGTCGACCGCCTCGGCCACCGAGGCGTAGTCGACCTGGCTGTACCCCTCGCCGATGCCACCCCGGTAGGGCACGTTGCGGTCACGGAGCCCGTGGATGATCAGCACGTTCATCCGGTGTCGGGGCTGGCAGCCGCGGGTGTTGTCGATGGCGCCTTCGACCGGGGCGATCGCCGCGAACACGCCGGGCAGATCGCAGGCGAGGCGGTAGCTCATCATCGCCCCGTTCGAGTGGCCGAGGGCGTAGATCCGCAGGGGGTCGACGTCGTAGCGGCGTTGCATCCGGGCCACCAGCGCGCCGATGAAGCCGACGTCGTCCACGTCGGCGGCCTGCGAGTAGGCGCAGCAGTTGCCGGCGTTCCAGGTGCGGATGCCGCGGGCCGGTCCGGCCACACCGTCGGGGAACACGCCGAGCATCCCCCGGGTGTTCAGCGCCCGGTTGAGCCCGTTGTCGCGCCGGAACTGGTCCCCGCTCCCGAAGCCGCCGTGGAGGCCGACGACCAGCGGCACCTCGGTGCCCGGCGTGTACGCGGCGGGCACGAACACCCGGTACGTGCGGGTGCGCCCTTCCCAGCGCATCGACCCGCTGACGAGCGTGCCCGCCTCGGGTCCGGCGGTGGGCGCCGCCTGGGCGAGCCCCGGCCCGGCGGGTGCCAGGAGGGTGATCGTGAGCAGCGCCGCGGCGATGAGCGAACCGGTGAGGCGGTGAGGACGGGCGCTCATGGTCAGATCATCGTCGCGCCTGGCGCGGTGGCTGAGACGGGCTCAACCGACCAGGTCGGCCATCAGCTCGAGCAGCTCCGGAGGGCCCGAGAGCAGGAGCGTGGTGACCACGCTCTCCTCCCACTGCTGGAGCTCGTCGCGGATCTTGTCGACCGAGCCGATGAGGGAGATGTCCTCGACCATCGACGTGGGGACCGCGGCGATGGCCTCGTCCTTGCGCCCGTCGAGGTAGGCGTCCTGGATCTTCACGCAGTCGGCCTCGTAGCCCATGCGGGAGAAGACCTCGAAGTGGAAGTTCTGGTCGCGGGCGCCCATCCCCCCGATGTAGAGGGCGAGGTAGGGGCGCACCATGTCGGCGGCGGCCTCGACGTCGTCGATGGGCACCACGATGACGGTGGCGGGCACCTCGAAGTCGTCGATGGTGTGGCGGGCGCCGGGACGGGCGAAGCCCTCGTCGAGCGCCGTCTTGTAGAAGGCGTTGTCCTTCGGGGCGAAGAAGATGGGCAGCCAGCCGTCGGCGATCTCCGCGGTCATGGCCACGTTCTTCGGTCCCTCGGCGCCGAGGTAGATGGGGATCTCGGTGCGCAGCGGGTGCAGGGTGGACTTGAGGGGCTTCCCGAGCCCGGCGCCACCGGGGTAGGGCAGGGTGTACTGCTGGCCGGCGAACTCGACGGGCTCGTCGCGGGCGATGACCTTGCGCACGATCTCGACGTACTCACGGGTGCGGGCCAGCGGCTTGGGGTAGGGCTGGCCGTACCAGCCCTCGACCACCTGGGGGCCGGACGCCCCGAGGCCGAGGATGAAGCGCCCGCCCGAGAGGTGGTCCATGGTCATGGCCGCCATGGCGGTGGCGACCGGGGTGCGGGCCGAGATCTGGATGATCGACGTGCCCAGCTGGACGTTCTCGGTGGCCGCGCCCCACCACGCCAGCGGGGTGAGGGCGTCGGAGCCGTAGGCCTCGGCGGTCCAGATCGAGTGGAAGCCGAGGCGGTCCGCGGTGGCGATCTGCTCGACGGCGCCGTCCGGCGCGCCGCGGCTCCAGTAGCCGATCTGCAGTCCGAGCTTCATGTGGCCTCTCCTCGTCCGGGGGACCGCCGATGCTAGAGCGACTCAGGTGGCCGACAGGTCGAGGGGGGTGAAGGGGCGGCCCAGGGCGTCGGCGACGATGGCGTGGGTGACGTGCCCGCCGACGGTGTTGAAGCCGTGGGCAAGGGCAGGGTCACGCTCCACCGCACCCGCCGGCCCGAGGGCGGCGAGGTCGCGCAGGTAGGGGAGGGTGGCGTTGGTCAGGGCGTAGGTCGACGTGTACGGCACCGCGCCCGGGATGTTGCCGACGGCGTAGTGGACGACCCCGTGCTCGACGTAGACCGGGTCCTCGTGGGAGGTCTCACGGATGGTCTCGATGCAGCCGCCCTGGTCGATGGCGACGTCGACGATGACCGAGCGGTCCTTCATGCCCTGGACCATGTCCTCGGTGACGACCGTGGGCGCACGGCCGCCGGGGACGAGTACGGCGCCGATGACGAGGTCGGCGGTGGCCACGGCCCGCTCGATGGCGCCCCGGTTGGAGGCGAGGGTCATGATCCGGCCCTGGTGGATCTGGTCCACGAAGCGGAGCCGGTCCAGGTTCTTGTCGAGCAGCAGGACCTCGGCCTCCATGCCGGCGGCGATCCACGCCGAGTTCCAGCCGACGTTGCCGGCGCCGATGACCACCACCCTCGCCGGCGCCACACCGGGCGCGCCGCCGAGGAGGATGCCGCGGCCGCCGTTCTCGCGCTCGAGGTAGTGGGCGCCGATCTGGGTCGCCATGCGACCCGCCACCTCGCTCATGGGGGCGAGGAGGGGGAGCGACTGGTCGGCGTTCTGGACCGTCTCGTACGCGACGCCGGTGGTGCCTCTGGCCAGGAGGGCGTCGGCGACCGCGGGGTAGGCGGCGAGGTGCAGGTAGGTGAACAGCACGAGGTCGTCGCGGAGGAACTCGAACTCCTGGGCCTGCGGCTCCTTGACCTTCACGACCAGCTCGGCCCGGGCCCAGGTCTCCTCTGCGGTCGCGACGATCTGGGCGCCGGCGGCGACGTAGTCGTCGTCCTCGATGGCCGAGTTGCGACCGGCGCCGGACTGCACGAGCACCTCGACGCCGTGCTGGTGGAGCTCGCGCACGCCGTCGGGGGTCATGGCCACCCGGTACTCGTTGTTCTTGACCTCGGTCGGCACCCCCACGCGCAGCGTCATGTCCACAGCGTGCCAGCCCAGCCGCGCTCGTGCTGGCCCCTGGTTACGCGGAACTTTCGTCGATGGCCATCCGGCCCGGCTGACACCGCCTTGGCTACCGTGCGTTCGTGGGGGGACCACGCATCGCGCTCGAACCGGCAGGGCAGCGCTCCTGGCTCGCCGGCGCGATCACCCGCGGCGGCGGCGAGGTGGTCGGGCCCGAGGATGCCGAGGGGGTCGTGTGGGCCTCCACGGGCAAAGCCTCGACGCTCGCGGCGCTGCTGGCCGATCATCCGGGCATCCGGTGGGTGCAGCTGCCCTGGGCCGGCATCGAGCCCTTCGCCGACGTGCTCGACGACGACCACGTGTGGACGTGCGGGAAAGGCGTGTACGCCGAGCCGGTGGCCGAGCATGCGTTGATGTTGGGCCTGGCGGGCCTGCGTGGCCTCGACCGCTATGCCCGCGCCACGAGCTGGGAGGACCAGCACGGCACGAACCTGCTCGGGGCCGCCGTCACCATCGTCGGCGGTGGCGGCATCGCCGAGTCCCTCCTGCGTCTGCTGGGCCCCTTCGAGGCCGACGTCACCGTGTTGCGCCGGACCCCTGCGCCCATGGACGGTGCGGCACGGGTCCTCCCGCCCGAGGCGCTGCACGATTGCCTGCCCGGTGCCACCCTCGTCGTGCTCGCGTTGCCCCTCACACCGTCGACGGTCGGGCTCATCGGTGCCCGCGAGTTGGCGCTCATGGACCCCCACGCGTGGCTGGTCAACGTCGCCCGCGGCGCCCATGTCGTCACCGACGACCTGGTCGACGCGCTGCGGGCGGGCACGATCGGCGGCGCCGCACTCGACGTCACCGAGCCCGAGCCGCTCCCCGACGGTCACCCGCTCTGGACGATGCCGAACTGCCTCATCACCCCGCACACCGGCAACACGGCCGAGATGGCGACGCCGTTGCTCTCGGCCCGCATCACCGCCAACGTCGAGCGCTTCGCCGCGGGCGAGCCTCTGATCGGGCTCGTCGACCCGTCTCTCGGCTACTGACCGCCTCCTGACCCCCGAGCCGCGGGACCCGGCGGAGTCGTCGGACTGGTCGGGCGGGGTGACGCGGAAACGCCCCACCCCGCAGGGTGAGGCGTTCCCTGGCACTGGTGGCCGTGCCGCACACCGCCGTGCGGTCAGACGAACCCGGTGGTCGATCGGAGCGGTCCGGTCCGTGGGGCCGGGCGCTCGAGTGCGCACATCCGTCGGCTCGTAGCGGGTCGGGGCGACACCGCCGCCAGCAGGTCTCCTACCGGACCCGGTCGGGCGGATCTTCCCCTTCGTGTGCGGTGCTCATGTTCCCGACAACCTCCTTCGCTCACGCGTGGACCGTCTGTCTGGATCACTGGTCACCTTCCTCCCGCGTCCGGGAGGTGTCAAGGGGGCAACCGGGCGGTTGCGGGCAGGTCAGCGAGGTGGCGCCACGATGACGCCCGGATTGAGCACACCGGCGGGATCGAGGGCCGCCTTGGCCGCCGCGAGGGCCCGACCCACCGGCTCGGGCCGCTGGCGCTGGTACCAGGGGTCGTGGTCGCGACCGACGGCGTGATGGTGGGTGATGGTGCCGCCATGGGCGGCGAGCGCCTCGGCCGCGGCCATCTTCACCTCGTCCCACATCGCCACCTCGGCGCCGGGGCGGCTCGGGGCGAACACACTGAAGTACGGCGCCGGCCCGTCGGGGTACACGTGGGTGAAGCGGCAGGTGATCCACCCGTCGCCGCAGATGCGACGGACCGCGTCGAGCACGGCCTCGGTGACCCCGGCGTGCAGCGCCGGGAACGCGTCCCAGGTGCAGGCCGTCTCGAAGGTCTCCACGATCACGCTCATGCGCACGAGCGCGTCCCGCCCGTAGGGGGCGCGCAGGAACGAGTTGCGCCACTGGCCGACCGCTCCCTCGCGGCCGGCGGGCCCGGCGCTGCCGCCGGCCGAGTCGTCGGTGAGGGTGATGCCGCCGGGGACCGTGCCACCGTGGTCCTGCGCGAGCTCGACCGCTCGCTCGATCCACGGCCCGAGCGGGTGGTCGGCGGACTCGAAGCCGAGGATGAGCAGGTGCGACCCGTCGTCCACCCCCGCGGCGGTGGCGGCCTCGCCCGCGTCGAGGAGACGGCAATTGGTGGGGAACAGGCCGGACTGGCTGATGGCCCGGCAGGCGGCCACAGCGGCGTCGAAGTCGGCGAAGCGGGCGCCGGCGGACGCCTTGAACACCGGGCGGTCCTGGAGGCGCATCCAGGCCTCGGTGATGATCCCGAGTGACCCCTCGGAGCCCAGGAAGAGGCGGTCGGGGGAGGGGCCGGCACCCGATCCGGGGAGGCGGCGGGACTCGCTGATGCCGGTCGGGGTCACCACCCGCATCGACTCCACGAGGTCGTCGATGTGGGTGTACACGGTCGCGAAGTGTCCGCCGGACCGGGTGGCGAGCCAGCCCCCGAGGGTGGAGAACTCGAACGACTGCGGGTAGTGGCGCAGCGTGTAGCCCTCGGGGCGGAGCTGGTCCTCGAGCACCGGCCCCAGGGCGCCGGCCTGGATCCGGGCCGCCCGCGACACCCGGTCGATCTCGAGCACCCGGTCGAGGCGGGTGAGGTCGATGGAGACGGCGCCCGCGTAGCCGTCGCCCACGTCGGCCTCGACGCCGCCGACCACCGACGAGCCGCCGCCGTAGGGGATGGCGGCGATGCCGGCGCCGGCACACCAGTCGAGGAGGTCGACGACGTCGGTCTCGGTCTCGGGGAAGGCGACGACGTCGGGGGGATGGGCGAGCTCGCCGCGGAAGCCCCGCACCACGTCACGGTAGGACTTCCCGTGGGTGTGGGCGGCGCGGTCGTAGGGCTCGGTCGAGCAGCACCGCTCGAGGCTCGCGGGTGGCGCCACCCGGGGCGTCGGCAGGTCGACATTCTCCAGGCGGGGAGCGTCGGCCACCGTGATCTCGGTGCCGAATCGGGCGGCCATGGCCGCGGCGAGCTTCTCGGCCTGGTCGTCGGCGAGGGCCTCGTCCTCCCAGCCCCAACCCCACCACGAACGTCGTCGGCCGTTGCCCGTCATGGCCCGAACCTAGTGGCGAGGGTGCCGGGGCCGGGTCGGGGGGTGTCGGTACCCTGGCCGTTGCGCCTGCCCGGCGCGGGCGAGCAGCACGGCGAGGGAACGGAGAGCACCACGCCCACGTACTACGAGGTCCTCGGGGTGGCGGCGTCGGCGACGCACGACGAGCTCCGTGACGCCTACCGAACCGAGGCGCTGGCGCAGCACCCCGACCGTCACGCCTCCGCGGATGCCCGGTCCGCGGCCGAGGCCGAGCTCCGCATGCGGGTGGTCAACGCGGCCTGGCAGGTGCTCGGCGACCCCGTCAGCCGGGCCGCCTACGACGCCGAGCTCGCCCGGGCGGCACGCGCCGCCGAGGTCGACGACGGAGGACCGGCCGACCCGCTCCTCGCGTGGCAGCCGGCCGACGGCGACGAACGATGGCCCGCCGAGCGGCCGACCAGCGTGCTCGTCCCGCTGATGCCGCTGCTCTTGCTGGTGGGACTGCTGTTGTTGATCGCCGTGTTCACGGCGTACGCCCGGACGGGCTGAGCTACCGGGGCTCGAGCACCAGCCGGGTGCCGAGGTTGTCCTCGGGTGCGATCACCCAGGTGCCGTCGCCGGCGGGCGAGGCGTCGGCGAGCTCCGTGGGGTCGTCCACGGCGAAGGCGAGGTGGTGCACCCGCCCCGTGCGTCCGCCGATCCAGTCGGCCAGCGCGCCGGCACCGCTCGGCTCGACGAGGCGCAGCCGGCCTCCCCCCGGCCATTCGAGCTCGCGCCAGCGGCCCGAGCCGTCGGGGAGCCGGTGGTCGTCGGTGCTGCCGACGCCCTGGAGGATCTCCTCCCCGAGGAGCACGTCCTCGAAGAGCGCGCTGGCCTCGTCGAGCGAGGCCACGGCGTGGGTGACCCGCACGAGCGCCGCCGGGTTCGCCGGGGCCGCGGCCGGGAACTGGTCCGGCGGCGGCGGGCGGACCCAGCCCTCGTCGTGCGATTCGGCCACCTGGACCACGACGCCGTGGGAGGCCTTCGGGTGCAGGAACGCCTCCATCCACTCCCGGAACTCGAGGTTGATGCTGACCGGTGGGTAGCCCGCCGCGGTGACCGCGTCGATGGCCACGTGGATGTCCGCCACCTTGAACGTGAGGTGGTGAGGGCCAGGGCCGCTGTGATCGAGGAAACGACGCAGGAAGTCGTTCTCGTCCACGCGGTGGGGCCGCAGGATCTCGAGGTTCATGCCCGACGCGTAGCGGAGCTGGTTGTTGGCGAAGCCGACCGTGGCGCCGCTGCCGAGCCACTCGCCGCCGAGCTCGGCCCGGTAGCGCTCCCACGCCTCGCGTCGGTGCTCACTGGCGACGGCCACGTGGTCGAGGTCGATGGTGCCAGGCATCGGGCGATGATGGTCCGGCGACGTCGGTGGTGTCGAAGCCGGACCCGTCCGGACCCGTCCAGACCCCGTCGGGACCCGTCCGGCCCCGGCTCGGTGCTCGCCGGGGCCGGGTTAGGGTGCCGGCATGGTCCGAGCCCGGGGGATCGACCACCTCGTCCTGAACGTCGCCGACGTCGAGCGCTCGGTCGCCTGGTACGTGGACCGCCTCGGGTTCGAGCCGTTGCGCCTCGACGAGTGGCGCCGCGGCGAGGTGCTCTTCGCCTCGGTGCGCCTCACCGACACGTTCATCATCGACCTGTTCGAGAACGAGCGCTCGGGCGCCAACGTCGACCACGTCTGCCTGGTCGTGGACCCGCTGGACCTCGACGCGCTCGCCGCCTCGGACGAGTTCGACGTCGTGTCGGGGCCCTCCGAGGTGTTCGGCGCCCAGGGCATGGGGCGCAGCGTCTACGTGCGCGACCCCGACGGCAACACCGTCGAGCTCCGCAACTACTGATCACCGCCGGACCCGAGGGGGACCCATGGACTTCCGCCAGAGCACCGTCGCCGACCTCGCCGACCAGGTGCGGACGAAGCAGGTGTCGTCGCGCGAGCTGACCCAGGCGGCCCTCGACCGCATCGAGGCGCTGAACCCCGAGGTGAACGCCTTCGTGGCCTTCGACGGCGACGCCGCCCTGCGTGACGCCGCCGCGGTCGACGAGCTGGTGGCGGCGGGGGAGGACCCCGGGCCACTGGCGGGCATCCCCATCGGGGTCAAGGACCTCGAGGACGCCGCCGGCTTCGTCACGACGATGGGCTCGTCGACCCGAGCGTCGGTGCCGCCCGCGGTGGCGGACTCGATCCTCGTGTCGCGACTGCGCGCCGCCGGCTGCGTCGTCGTGGGCAAGACCAACACCCCCGAGTTCGGCTGGAAGGGCGACACCTCGAACCCCACGTTCGGCGCCACCCGCAACCCGTGGGAGCTGGGTCACTCGGCGGGCGGGTCGTCCGGTGGGTCCGCAGCGGCGCTGGCGGCGGGGATGGTCCCGCTGGCCACCGGCTCGGACGGCGGCGGCTCGATCCGCATCCCGGCCGCGGTGTGTGGCCTCTCCGGATTCAAGCCGTCGTTGGGGCGTGTGGCGGTCGGCGGGCCGCACGCCCCCAACTGGGCCGATCTGTCGGTGAAGGGGCCGATGACGGTGCGCGTCCGCGACGCCGCCCTCGCCCTGGGCGCCGCGGTGGGACCCGACCCCACCGACCTGCGCTCGCTGCCCATGCCGTCGTCGGACTGGCTCGACGGCGTGGCCGAGCCCCGCCCGCCCCGCAAGGTGGCGTGGTCGCCGACCATGGGCTTCTCGCCGGTGGACGACGAGGTGCGGGCGCTGTGCGAAGCGGCGCTCGCAAGGCTGGAGGCGACGGGCACCGAGGTGGTCGAGGTGGACACGGTGTGGCACGAGGACCCGGTGCTCGACTGGTTCGGGCTCACGGCGGTGGCCACCTACCGGACGCTGCGGGACTTCGAGGGCACGCCCGAGTGGGAGGGCATCGACCCGGGCCTGCGTGAGCAGATGGGGTTCGGGAAGGACCACGTGGCCGCCCCCGACGTCCTCGGGGCCATGGACACCGCGCACCGTCTGAACGTGGCGCTGGTCGAGCTCTTCCACGACGTGGACTACCTGCTGACCCCCACCTGTGCGGGCCAGACGCCGGCGCCGGGAGAGTTCGGCACCATCAACGGCCACCCCGACGTCAACTGGGTGCGCTTCACCTACGGCTTCAACCTGACCCGATCGCCGGCGGGCTCGGTGTGCGCCGGGCTCACTGCCAAGGGCCTGCCGGTCGGCCTCCAGATCGTCGGCCCCCAGCACGCCGACGCCGGCGTCCTGCGCCTCATGGCCCTCTTGGAGGACACCATCGCATTCGACCAGGTGGCGCCCATCGGATAGTGGCGTCGGCGTTCAGGTGAACGCCGACATCAGGATCGTCGAAGCGCCTCGAGGTCGAGGTCGCGCAGCCAACGTGTGTCGCGCTCCTCGGCCAGCGCCGCCATCTGCGTGACCGCGTACCCACCGGGCTCCGATTCGAAGAGGGCCTTGCCCACCATGGCGTTGGCCCGCAACAGGGGATCGGCGCGGTCGATGACCGCCAGGTCGATCCCGTCGAAGCCGCTGAGGACGACGAGGTCGTCGAGGAGCCCGAGCTCGTCGGGGAGACCGTCCCAGGAGACGGCGACGTCGACATCGTTCGGGGGTGGCCCGCCGGCCGGTCGGGCGGCGCTCCCGAACAGCCCGAGCAGACGGACACCGCGGGCCTGACAGATCGCGTCGAGCTCGCCGGACTCGGCGGCGGCGACGAGACGCTCGGCGGCGTCGGCGGCGCTCGTCATGGCGTCCAGCGTACGCAGCGGCCGCACCGCAGGGTTCGGATCTGGCGGGCGCCTGCGCTACCCTTGCTCGCTCCGGGCGATTAGCTCAGTGGGAGAGCGCTGCCTTCACACGGCAGAGGTCACTGGTTCGAGCCCAGTATCGCCCACCCGGAGAACTCCCTGGTCAGGGGCCGGAAAGGCCCGACCGTGCAGTTCCCGTCACCCCCGGCGACACCCCGTTTGTCCGCGGTTTGTCCGCGCCGGGTCCCCGCCCGCCGCCTGAGGCCCCCCATTTCGTCGCGGCCGTTGGCATGTTGTGTCGATGTGAGCGACGGTGCCGCCGGGCTGTCCGAGGAGCTGTGGGACGTGGACCGTCTCGCCGCGTACCTGGGGGTGGGCCGCCGGTTCGTGTACCGGTTGACCCATGAGCGCCGCATCCGCCACGTCAAGGTCGCCAACCAGTTGCGGTTCCGTCCCGAGGACGTGGCCGCGTTCCTGGCCGAACAGACCGTCGAGGCCGACCACGGTGAGACGCCGCCGTCGCCGGCGCGGCGGGGTGGGCGGCCCCGCAACGAGGTGGTGTGGTGAGCGGCCGGCGGCAGGTGCCGGGCGTGAAGCGCCGCGGGGCGGGCTGGCAGGCCCGCCTGCGGGGCCCCGACGGCCGCGAGGTCAGCGCCACTTTCGACACCCAGGACGAGGCCGCCGCCTGGCGGGAGGCCCGCCTCGCTGATCGCCGGCGGGGCACCTGGGTCGAACCCGGTCGCGGTCAGATCACCCTCGCCGAGTGGGTCGAGGTGTGGGGCCGGGGCCAGGTGCACCTGCGGCCCAGCACCCAGGCCCGCGACGACGCCTACCTCAAGGCGCGGACCCTGCCGGCACTCGGCGGGGTGCCGATGGCCGCGGTCACCCCCGCCATGGTGGAGCGGTTCCGCGACGACCTCGTCGCCGACGGGTTGGCGCCAGCGACGGTGGAGAAGCACCTGCAGATCCTCTCCAAGGTGTTCGCCGCCGCGGTCGACGATGCTCGGCTGCACGACAACCCGGTCGTCGGGGTGAGCCCGCCGCGGGTGGAGTGGTCCGAGGCCCGGTTCCTGGACCTCGATGAGTTGGGGCGGCTGGAGGCCTGCTTCGACGGTCACTACCGGGACCTGGTGGGGGTCAACGCCGATCTCGGGTTGCGCATCGGTGAGCTCGCCGCCCAGCGGGTCCGTGACCTCGACCTCGGCGCCGGGTCGGTGCGGGTGCGCGAGACCGCCGGGGAGGTGCAGAAGAAGTTCGGCGACGGCCACAGCCTGGTGTTCGGCCCGCCGAAGTCGGCCGCGGGCCGGCGCACGGTGCCCACCCTCACCGACGAGTCCGCCGACCTGTTGGTCGCCCGAGTCCGCCGGCTCGGTCTGGCCTCCGACGACCTGGTGTGGGCCGGCCGGCGGGGCGGGCCCCTGCGGCCGAACAACTTCCGTGACCGCTTCTGGGGCCCGGCAGTCGTCGCCGCCGCTCTGGCCGAGCCACTACCCACCCCCCACGCCCTACGCCACACCGCGGTGGCCCGTTGGATCGCCGCCGGTGTCACCGACCCCTACAAGCTGGCCCGGTGGGCGGGCCACACCAGCATCACCACCATCTACCGCTTCTACGGGCACCTCCTGCCCGAGGACACCACCGACCTGCGCCGCAACCTCTCCGCCCAGCGGGCGCGGCCTCAGGTTGCCTGAGGTTGGGCCGGGGCAAGGTCCACGACCACGCCGTCGTGGTCGGAGACGTCGATTCCGTGCTGGCGGCGATCGATTCCGATCGGCGGTCCCTGCGTCTCGAGTCGTCGGCTGTGGGCGATGTGATCGATGAGCGGCCGGCGCAGACCCTCGACGCGGACTGCGGTTGGCACCGAGAGCCCTTCGAGTGCAGAGCGAAGGGCGTCATGGACCCCGCCCGGCGCCATTCGACCGTGGAACCGCTGGTTGAAGTCGCCGGTGACGATGAGCGGTCCGTCGCCAGCGGCGTGGACGACCTCGGCGAGCCCGGCCAGGTAGGTGAGATGGTCCTGCCAGACGGCACGATCACGGGACCCGGTGGCGACGTGGGCCATACGCCATGGAATACAGACACCAATCACCCGGACGGGCCCCTCCGGGCTGGGTGTCGTGCCGGCGACGAACCGTCCTTTGGGCATCGAGGCGGAGCCGAGGGTGTCAACGTCGTGCCAGCCCCACCGGCTCCACAGCCCGACCTTGCGGCGATCCGGAGGGGCCGGGTACCCGTAGTCGGCCTCGGCCCACACGGTCTGCTCGGTCGCCGGAAGGCTGGCCACTCGGGCTTCGGTCAGGCATGCGACATCGGGCCTGAACGAGTCGATGGCCCGGGAGGCTGCCGCCCCCTTCCGCCCGGACGGCGTGACGAACTCAAGGTTCCAGGCGAGCATCCGCACAACCCGCAGTGTGCCCGTCGGTCAGCCCAGGCACTGGTCACAACGGCAACGTACGGTTCGGCGATGAGGATGTGGGAGGACCGGTCGGTGCTGGAGGCGGCGTCGTGGCGCCTGGCCAGCGAGTTGGTGCGGCGGCATCCCGACACGGTGCGGCTCATCCGCGCGCATCCCGGCGGGGGCCAGTCCGACGTGCTGTGGATCCTGCCGACGGCCGGCGAGGAGGGCGACATCCGGCTCAACCGCGAGGGCACCATCCAGGTGTTGAAGCGCTTCGACGGCCGGCCCGCCGATGCGTGGGAGCCGGCCGAGTGGGACGACTACCTGCGGGCCGATCCCCGCGAGTTCCTCCACCGCCTCGAGGTCGCCGCCGGTCTGCCCGTGCCCCAGTCCGTCCCCGCCGCCACCAACACGACCCTGACCTACCGGATCCTGGCGGCCATCGCCTCGACGGCGGTCAAGTCGGTCCACCCGATCGACATCCAATCGGGGATGATCGACACCAGCGGCTACGGCGGCGGGCCCAACGAGGCCCTGGACGAGTTCAGCGCCATCCCCGACGAGCTCCGCCGCCCGCGCCCCGACGACCTGCTCGGTCACCCTGGCTACCGGTTCTGGGTGGTGGTGCGCGACGGCGTGCCGGTCCTTGCCCTCGAGCAGAGCGAGGGGCTGGCGTGGACCCAGCATCACGATGTCGGGTTCTCGACCATGGGGCTGTACGAGGAGTCCCGCCGCCATCTGCTGGTCACCGCGCTGAAGCTGCTCCGTCGGGTCGATCACATCTGATGCGGGTCCGGATCCACCGGGGCGCCCACGAGATCGGCGGCAACTGCATCGAGGTCGAACACGACGGTGACCGCATCGTGTTGGACCTGGGCCGGCCGCTGTCGGCGAGCTGGGACGAGGACGTGCCCCTGCCCGCCATCGGCGGGCTGGCCGAGGTGGACCCGAGGATGCATGGGGTCGTGTTGAGCCACGCGCACCTGGATCACTACGGCCTGGCCGGCCAGCTCGCGGCCGGGGTCCCCGTGTACCTGGGGGAGGAGGCGGCCCGAGTGCTGGAGGCGGCGTCGTTCTTCTCGCCGGTGAGCGGCTGCCCGCCGCTGGCCGGTCACCTCCACCACCGGGTCCCGCTCGAGTTGGGTCCCTTCACCGTGACCCCGTACCTGGCCGACCATTCCGCGTTCGACGCCTACTCGCTGCTGGTCGAGGCCGGCGCCCGGCGGCTCTTCTACACCGGCGACCTGCGCGCCCACGGCCGCAAGGCGAAGCTCTTCGACGCCCTCGTGGCGCACCCGCCCGTTGCTGACGTTCTGTTGATGGAGGGCACCAACGTCCGCGCCGCCGGCGGCGCCACGGTGGGATCCGAGGCATCGGTCGAGGCGGACCTCGTCGCCACGTTCGCGGCGACGCCGGGCATGGTGGCCACATTCTCGTCGGCGCAGAACATCGACCGGCTCGTCACCGTCTACCGGGCGGCCCGCCGAGCCGGGCGGACCCTGGTGGCCGACCTCTACACGGCGTCGGTGGCCCGAGCCACCGGCCGGTCGACCATCCCCCAGCCCGGCTTCGACGGCTACGCGGTGTACGTCCCCTTCCGTCAGCGCCTCCGGGTGCTCCAGTCCGAGGAGTTCGAGCGGGTCGCCGAGATCGCTTCGATCCGCCGCTACCCCGAGGACCTCGCCACCGACCGCGGCCAGGTCGCCTACCTCGGCACCTCCTCGACCCTCCCCGAGCTCATCGAAGCGGGCGCCCTGCACAACGGTGCGGTGGTCTGGTCGCTGTGGCACGGCTACCTCGCCCAGCCCGCCGGCCGGAAGCTCCAGGCCGACCTGGCCGGCGCCGGGGTCCCCCTCATCGAGCACCACACCTCCGGCCACGCGGCCGTCGAGGACCTCCGGCGCCTCGTCGACGCCTTCTCGCTCGCACGGGTGGTGCCCATCCACTCCGAAGCCACCGACCGCTTCGCCGATCACTTCCCCCGCGTCGAGCCCCACCCAGACGGCGTCTGGTGGGAGGTCTAAGAACATGACCGTGGCGGCGTTCGACGTGCTCGACTGGGCCCGGGCCCACGACCCCGGCGCCGACGCCCGGCGCGACCGCCGGCTCTCGCTGTCCTCGCGCCTGGTCCGCTTCCGCTGGTACGGCGCACCCGCCGTTGCCGTGCAGGCCGACGTGACTCCCAAGGTCCGACTCGACGCCGTCGTCGACGCGCTCGCCTGGTACTTCGATGTCGCCACACCGACCGATGACACGCTGCATCTGCTCCTGGGCGCCGAGGACGGCGCCGACCCCGCAGCGATGAGCGACCAGCTCGGCGCCATCGGCACCCTCGCCACCTCGATCGTCGACGGACCGCAGATCCGTGTGTGGCTGCTCGGCCCGAACAGTGAACCGCAGCACCGACCGGTGACGGCGGCGACGTTCGACTCGTCGGTCGTTGCGCGCTGGGCCGAGTGGCTGATCGCCGAGGCCAGGCGCCCGGTGAGCGGCCTCGCCCACCACCTCGTCCAGACCGTCGACACCCCGGCCTTCGCCCTGTACCCCAAGCTGTCATCGAAGGACGAGAGCCAGCCGTGGCAGATGCGCCTCGACGGCCTCGAGATCGGCCGCATCGGCGCCGCCAGCGCCACGCTGGCGCTGGCGACGAGCGACCCCACCAAGCCCGGCGAGCCCCGGGACACCTGGCGGGAGGTCGTCGGCACCGAGCCTCGGACCGCCGGTGCGGCCGATCTCGGCTCCCTGAGGGCCCTCATCGCCGAGCTTGTCGGCCGCTGGTCCGATCCCGAGCACCCGACCGCCGTGATGCGCCACGGCCAAGCCGAACACGCTCTGGAGGCGCATCTCCTCACCGGTCGCACCCGGCTCACCAGCGCCACGGACGGCGTCCTCAGGCCACCCGGCCGGATCGTGTCGGGCGTGGTGCGAAGCGCCCAGTTCCCGACCCTGTGGGGCGGTCCACCCCGGGCCCGCTACCTCGACGCCCTCCTGGCTGACGAGGCGGGGCGGCCCTGGGCCATCGAGCTCAAGGACCAGGACGCCGGCGGCGGCCTCGGCGCCTACCTCCGCCACGGCATCGGCCAAGCCGTGCTGTACCGGCACTTCATCAGGACCGCCGCCGGTCTCGACCCCTATTTCGCCCAGCTCGGCCTCCAGCGGACCGACTGCCAGGCCGCGTTGGCCTTCCCGACCGCGCCGGCCTCGGCAGCCGCGAAGATCGCAGCGCACCGCCGGGTCGCCGCCTCGTTCGGCGTCGAGGTCATCGAGTTCCCGCGCCCCGGCCAGTAGCGCCGGGGCGTCGAAGACGGCGCTGGCTCTACTCCTCGGGGAGCCGACCCGTGGCCCGAGCCCAGCCTTCGACGTCCGGCCAGTACCAGACCTTGGCGGCCCTGAGACGAACGACGGGCTGGGGGAAGTCCGGGTGGCGCTCCTGCCAGACGTGGACGACGTTCTGGTGGCTGAGCGAGAGGCGATGCGCGATCTCGGCGGAACCGACGAGGAGATCCACGTCGAGTCGCCGGCCCACGGCGCGGAACCTACGCGTCCGGCCAGCGGCGTGCCAGATGCTTGATCGAGGAGTCGATCACCCGGTACTGTTAGAGAACGTAAACAGTAGAGGTGGGGGAGAAGGAGTCGGTAGATGTCCATCACCCCGCTGGGCGCGGGTCCTCGGAAGGTCGAGGCGCTCGTGGCCGCGCTCGAGCCGGGCCACCGTGCCGTTGCCGAGGTGCTGCTCGAATACCAGCACGAGATCGAGCTGGCCCAGCCGCACGCGTTCGGCATCCTGTTCGAACCGGCCGGCGCCTTCTCCACCTTGCAGCAACTGCGGATCCGACCCGACTTCGTTCTCATCGGCCCCTTCGGTGCTGCGGCCATCGAGGTCGACGGGACCAGCCACAACGGCCGCTACGCGTCGGACCGTTCCCGCGACCGGCTCATCTTGAACAGCGGCGTGCAGACCCATCGCATCCCCATCGAGGAGACCCGCGACCGCTCCGATCTGGTCGAGGTGCTCCGTCACCCGATCTGGGAGGTGTGCAAGATCGATGTCCGGCGCCTCGATCTGTGGTGGGACAACGCTCCCGGCCGCGGCGCCGCATAGGGGGGAGCCGGGGCTGACCCGTGTGCGGTTCAGGCCTTGTCTCCCGAGACCACGGGGTGGGGGCTCCGGTTCGCGGCCGGTTGCCACCTGAAGCGCGGGCATGAATACGCCTTCTGGTGGTTGGCCAGGTGGGCATTGACAATCGGCTCAATCCTGGGCCGAGGGCTGAAGTCCCAGAAGCCGTTCGGGTCGCTGAGCCCTCGACGCGACCAGGGTTGGTCAGCGACCTTGAACACCGTCGGGAGGCTGGGGAAGGAGCCGCTGACCAGGCCGGGGGCCGGGAACCAGTCCATCCAGGAGGCGAGGTGGATCTGGGCTTGGGCGAGCTCGAGGTGTCGCCCCATGGCGCGACACCCGTCGCTGCTGAGGCTCTCCTGGCTGAGGGCACGGGTGTAGATGCGGCGAAGCAGGTGGGCTTGGATCCGGTGCTCACTCTCGATAGCCGCGAGGCCGCCACTGTTGGGCACCGCGGCGTTGACGAACACCACGATGAGGCCCGTGTCGTGCCAGTGGTGGTTCATGAGCAGGCGCCCCCAGCGGCGCATCTTGAACTCGATGTCACCGGGGTGTCGGGCTCGGGTGATCTCGATGACGATGCGCAGCCCGTCGGCGCGCAGCAGTGTGAGATCGCCACGCCACGTCTCCTTGCGCCCGAGGTGCCTGAGCAGCAGGGAAGGGCTGGACACGGATTCGGGGAACACGGCGACCACCCCAGGGATCAGCTCCAGAGCCCGGACGGCGAGCTCGGCCGCGAGCAGGTCGTGGCGCACAGCGGCGCCCGCGGGGACGGGAGGGATGCCGATGGTGACCGAGTACCGGGTCTCGTCGTCCAGCAGCCCCAGGAACGTGCGCAGCGGCTTGTCGATCCGGAGCCGGTGCAGGTAGTTCGTGTGCAGGAACACCTGCTCCTTCGGGTAGTGGCCTCGTTCGACGATGCCGAGCTCGAAGAGCGGCTTGAGGATCTTCGACAGCTTCGTGAACGGGTAGCCGACGATGGCGGAGAGCTGCTTGCTCGACAGCTGGTGCCATCCGGCCAGGGCCGCCACCACCCGCTGTGCGGCCAACAGCCCGGCCATCCTCTCCATCAGCGCGGGGTCGTTCGAGAAGTCGGGGACCTTCCTGGCGCCGACCGGATCGCCTGGTGGGCTCCGCTCGATCTTCCAGCGGGGCCACCAGGGAATGCCACCTTCGAAGATCCCTGGTGCGTAGAAGGGGTCGTCGCGTTCCCAGAGGTTCAGGTGGGCCCCCGTGCTGGCGCGGGTAAGCGGGCGAAGCGGCAGCGTCGCTCTGTTCCCGACCGTGAAGTCCTCGATGCGTCGGCTCATGGCCCGTGAAGATGCCGCGCCCGCGAGCAAAGACTGGTTGTACGGACCGCTGCCCACGCATCCCTGGCAGGTGGAGAAGGACTGAGAGTGGCTGAAAGTATCTCTAGGTCCGGTCGACTGGCGGGGTAGACGATTTAGACGCATAGCACCGACGGGGGCTTTGGCCCGGGAAAACGCGGATTCGGTCCAGCGCGGGTACCCCTCTGTTGCGGGTGGGGAGGTTGGTGGGGGGCACGCTGGTCGTTGGGCGAGCCGGTGCGGCCCCGGCCTTGGTGATCCTGGGCGGTTGCTGCTGGCCAGGGGCGGGTCGGCTGGTGGCCGCGGGTGCCGGTGGTCAGGGCGGTTGCTGGGCCAGTCCGCGGGGTGGCGGCGGGGTGTGCCGGGGTGCGCCGGGGTGCGGATGGCATCGTGGGCGTTCCGTTGCCGTTCCGAGTCGAGTCGTTCGGGTCGTCGGGCAGGGGCAGCGTCAGGGTGCCGGGCATCAGGGGGTGGAGGTCAGGAGGGTCGGGGAGGGCGGCCGGTGGCAGCAGGCCGAGGAGGATGATGCGAGGGAGGCAGTGGGATCGATGGCGGGAGAATGCCGGCGACCGGATCAGGGCAAGCGAAGAGAGCCACAAGCGGGCGGGGACGATTCGTGGCCGGGAGTCGAGCTGACCGAGCATCGACCGGCCGCCGGTGCGGGTCCGTCGGTTCGGAGTCGGGATCTCGACATCGGAAGCCGTGGATCGAGGGCGTGTGTGGGCACCGTCGGTTCTTGTGGGCGGACTGTCGGTCGTGTCCGGGCCCGCCCGTGTGCCGGTTGGCGCTGCCTGGGGCCTGCTTCGGAGATGCGTCGGCGTGGCGTCTGACCCCGCCGCTGATGTCCTCAGGTGGCGCTGCTGCCAACACCCTCGGGGTGTCCCACGAGCCGCAGGCGCGTGGCATGCGGAGGTGGTGCGGGCATCTGGCAGGGGATTCCTGACGGGCACCACCGTCCAGCCGGCAGGCTCGCGGAGATGTGTCGTTCGGTTCGTTGCGGTCGGTTCGTTGCGGTCGGTTCGTTGCGGTCGGTTCGTTGCGGTCGGGGTCGGAGCGGGGCGGTTCGTTGGCGTTGCGTGCCGAGCCGAGGTCCTGCCAGGCCTCGCGGTCGTGGTGTGCGGCTGAGCGTCGACGGGACGGACGTGACGGAGAGCGAGGCGGGCGACCCGATGAGCAGCGCAACCGAGGCCGTCGGTGACAACGGCTCCAGCAGCCGGGTGGGCAACACCGGGAGCCCGGCAACGCATGAGGCCACGGCGGGCACGGCGCCCCTCCGGGCCGCCGTGCCCGCCGGGCGCGAACCGGGCTTCATCGGGTCAACCGCGTAGCACGCGGCACCCAGCGCAGACGGGGACCACCAAGGCAGCGGGACCCCTGGCTGTCGCGACCGCCGCGACGGCGAGGCTCTTGTCAGGCGGCATGGGGGCCGGGTGGGCGCTCTCGGGCGGGTGTGGGGTCGGACGTCGATCTGGCCGGCGGGTGCATGATGGGGTGGTGGGGGAACGGGCGGTGAGCGGGTGACCGAGGACGAGTTGTTGGCTCGCCTGGCGTCGTTGCGCACGGCGCCGCTGGCGAGCGGGCGGCGGGCGCCGCACAAGCCGCTGCTGTTGTTGTTCCTGCTCGGGCGGCTGCAGGCCACGGGGTCCTCGGCGGTGAGCTACGCGGAGGCGGAGGAACCGGTGAGCGTGCTCATCGACGAGTTCGGTCCGCCGGCGCGTTCGCGGCGGCGGGCGGCGATGCCGTTCTTCCATCTCGAGGGGGATCTGTGGGACCTCGAGGGCGACCCGGGCGTTGAGCTGACCGATCAGGCGGGCCGGTTGGCGAAGGCCCGGGCGCGGGGCCGGTTGCGTCCGGAGGTCGAACAGCTCCTGAGGCGCCCGGAGGTGCTGTCGAGGGCGGCGCGGCTGTTGTTGGAGGACCACTTCACCGACAGCTACGTGGACCCGATCACCAGCGCGGTGGGCCTCGACCTCGACGCCGATCTGGAGGCGGGTCTGGTGACGCGGGTGTCGGTGGTGCGGCGCCGGGATCCGGCGTTCCGGGAGGCGGTGCTGGCCGCGTACGGGTTCACGTGCGCGATGTGTGGGTTCGACGGTCGGCTGGGCCGCGACCCGGCGGGGATCGAGGCGGCGCACGTGCGTTGGCATGGCCACGGCGGCCCGGACAGGGTCGACAATGGCCTGGCGTTGTGCAGCCTGCACCACACGTTGTTCGACCTGGGTGTGCTGGGGGTCACCAGCGATGACCGGGTGCGGGTCTCGCCCCGGTTCGTGGGCACGTCTGAGACCGCCCGGGCCCAGGTGCACGGCCTCGACGATCAGCCGCTGCGGAACCGCCAGCCCGGCCGGCCGGGCCCCGACCCCGGCAACGTGGACTGGCACACCGCCGAGGTGTTCAAGTCGGTCCCCGTCGCTGCCTGAACCGCGTTGCAGGGCTTGGTGGTCAGGAGAACTCGAAGTCGGCGACGAGGGGGGCGTGGTCGCTGACGTCGTCGATCAGGGGATGGCGGGCGGTGCCGCAGGTGGTCATGGTGGTGCCGGCGGTCGGGTCGCAGAACAGGTGGTCGAGTTGGTAGGGGCGGGTCGACGTGGCCGGCTCAACTCGCCAGACCTGGATCCTCTCGACTTCGAACGAGCGGCTCGTGGATCAGGAATCGCCGCTGGAGATGTTGTGCCTTACCGCTGACGCAACCTTCTCTGCAGCATCCGCCGGCTCCTCATGCTCCCAGACCCGAACCACCGTCCAACCTCGGTCGATGAGCCGCCGTGTCGTGTCGGAGTTGTGCCCCAGGTAGTGGTGTAGGGATCGAAGGGTCCGCCTGACGCGACGATCACCGCGTCAGCCTCTTGCAGTCCTGCGATAGACGAGCGAGAGGAACCAACGCGGTGATCGACAACAACAACATGGATGCCCTGGC